>DATJXA010000118.1:0-50152 GCA_035500675.1 Bacteroidota bacterium
CGAGAGTTCAAATCTCTCCCTCTCCGCACTGGCCCGGCAACGGGCCATTTGTATTTTAAGGTGAGCGGCTTAGTTGTTTTCGCCTGCAGACTTTTGTACATTATTTCGAGCAATGGAGAGCTGGCAGAACGGCTATTGCACCGGTCTTGAAAACCGGCACCCGTAAGGGTTTGGGGGTTCGAATCCCTCGCTCTCCGCAAGGCGGGTTCCTTCATTGTTTACATCATTTACTCAGAAAAATATAAACGGTCGTACGCGGAATAATGCTTTTGGGGGTTCGCTCGCCTCGCTTCGCTCAGCGAAGCGGGAATCTCTCGCTCTCCGCTCAGTGGATACATTTATTGTTTACATTATTTACTCAGAAAAATATAAACGGTCGTACGCGGAATAATGCTCTTGGGGGTTCGCTCGCCTCGCTTCGCTCAGCGAAGCGGGAATCCCTCGATCTCCGCATGGCAATATTCATCTTGCATTAACCGCAGCACTCTGATATACCGTCCTTCCTTTTTAAATCTCATTCATCATATCCGATTTGGCATCTCGAAAAGTATTTTCGTGTCGGGCTTTTCACCTACGTAAAGTGAAT
This sequence comes from Bacteroidota bacterium, assembly GCA_035500675.1. Classification (GTDB taxonomy): domain Bacteria; phylum Bacteroidota; class Ignavibacteria; order UBA10030; family UBA8401; genus JAGVPT01. Next base: position 587 of record DATJXA010000118.1, read on the forward strand.
TCCGAATGAACGCATCAAAAATATAAAAGGAGACCAAATGCAAAACGGGAGCCCTCATTAAACTTATTCATGCATTTTTCAATCACCCCGATAGAATTTTATGTTCCACGCCGGAATAATTGTCAATATCAGGTTTTTAGGAAGGCTGGAATTTTGATTCCTCGAGTAATCACTCAAAAAAGCTCCCACTTTTTAGCCGAAACCTAAAATTAGGGTTGAATAGTAACTATCTGCTTAGTACCTTAAATGCCGGCTCAAATTTAGCGCCTCCGTATCGACGCTACTCGCATCAATCAACCCGGTGCTCGTTCCGTGTATCATTTTACAGCCTGAATGAATCGTCGCCCACAATTTTTCCCTCTTTTCATTCTTCTGGCAGCCCTTCTGTGCGTAACAGGTGAAGGCTTTGCCCAAGGGGGGCTTTTGCAAAAAAGTAAAAAGGACATTGCCAAGCAAAAGCAACTTGAAGAAAAGGAGCAAGAAAGGATCCGTAAATCCGGCATTTACGCAGTCTCTGTTTGGAAATATGACTATAGTTTTGGAAAGCCGGATAAAAAAGGGGTCGAGCTTTCGTTCAACCGCTTTGATTCCAAGGGCCGCAGGGTCGAGGAAAAAACTTTTAACCCTGCCGACGGTTCGGTCGTGCAGACAATTAATTGTCGTTACAACAGCGACGATCAAGTGATCGAGGAGGTCAAAGCGAAGGGGGATGAGAAGACCAAGACCGTGTACCGGTACGACTCGACCGGCAATCGGAAAGAAGCTGTTTCGTACAAACCGGATGGCAGCGTCGATCGGAAGAGTGTTTTTTCCTACGACGACGACGGAAACCTACTCGAGAGCAAGGGCTATCTTTCCGACGGCCATCTATTTTCGAAGGAAACATATGCCTACGACAGTCTTGGCAATGTCATCGAGCAGAAGAACAGTCTCGACCAATTTACCTACCGATACGACGATGACGGGAACATGGTCGAGCTGGTGAAATACCGGAGAGATTTCAATTCCCTCGATTCGCTTGTTTATGTCGTCTCCGATAGACTGACCTTCGAGTACGACAGTTTGGGGAATATGACCGCTCAAATAGTTTACAAACCGGACAGCAGCATCAAGGCGAGGTCCAAATATTTCTACGACGACGATTGGAATCTCGTCAATGAGGTCGATTATTCATTCGATAACCGGGTGGATTACACTATCTCCTATACGTACGACAGAAGGCAGAACGTCGTCGAAGAATGGGGGACGGACAAGGGGCGGCCGTTCAGGAATATCTATCGCTTCGACCGGAGGGGAAACAAGCGGGAATGGATCAGCTACGACCAGGTGAACGAGCCGCGCACAATGACGAAATATCTTTACGAGAAATATTCTGTTCTGGTAAAAAAGACCGCTCCCGATTCAAATCTCGCCGCCGAATTTGTTCAGCCCGATACGGCAGAATCGCATGTCGTGAACGAGGACCTCTTTCAATTTCTCGGCTGCCGGATCATCGCATCCGATGGAACGTACCTCGGCCTCGTGTGGGCGGATACCACGCATCCTCATTCGATCGTCAACCCGTGGGGTCAGTATGGATTCGAAGGCTCGCCGACGAGCATCTTCAACCCCAATTGTCCGTACGGCGGTCTTCACGGAGTATTTAGCCCGTTCAACAGGGATTGTCCGAGTCCGCCGTCGTTATACAGAGAAGGAAAATTTGTTTCGTATCTCAGCGACAACACAGCATTCCATCCTTGTGTGCCTGCGTCGCGGTTGATGACTTTTTTGATGCAACAGGTGAAATCGAAAGAGTGACGCCGCCGCCTCCCCGGATCCGCCGCTTTGCTTGCGTTCCCTTCAAAAGTTTGGTATCTTTTTGCTGGAAAGTTCGCGACACTGCGAGCGTGAATGGTAAACCGCATGAACGGGTGTCATCGAACTTTTTTTTATCCCGCGAATTTCGATTTTAATTGATCAGCATCATGACCGACGTGCGCACGCGTTTTGCCCCCAGCCCGACGGGCTTTCTTCATGTCGGCGGTTTGCGGACTGCGCTCTACAACTATTTGCTCGCGAAAAAAGAAGGAGGAACGTTCGTACTCCGGATCGAAGACACCGACCAATCGCGCAAAGTTGAGGGAGCAGTCGAGAATCTTGTCGACACGCTCGCATGGTCGGGTGTGCAATATGACGAAGGGCCTGGGAAGGAAGGCGAATACGGGCCGTATATTCAATCTCAAAGAATTACCCTCTATCAAAAATATGCGCATCAATTGGTAGGGGAGAATAAAGCGTATTACTGCTTTTGCACCGCGGAGCGGCTCAAGGAAGTACGCGAGCGGCAAATCGCAGCGAAACTTCCAACGGCGTACGACAGGCATTGCAGGAATTTGCCGAAGAGTGAAGTTGAGAAAAATCTGAAGCGAGGCGAACCCCACGTGATCAGAATGAAAATTCCGCTCGAAGGAGATCTGACGTTTAACGACCTTATTCGAGGCGATGTCACCATCTCCCATAAGATTCTCGACGATCAAGTGATCTTGAAATCGGACGGCTACCCCACGTATCATTTGGCGGTCGTAATTGACGATCACTTCATGAAGATCAGTCATGTGATCCGGGGGGAAGAATGGTTATCGAGCACGCCGAAGCATGTCCTCCTTTTCGGCTATTTTGGATGGGATGTGCCCAGGTTTGCGCATCTTCCGCTGCTTTTGAATCCCGACAAATCGAAATTGAGCAAGAGACAGGGAGACGTTGCGGTCGAAGAGTATCGTCTGAAAGGATACCTCAAAGAGGCCCTCGTTAATTTTGTCGCTTTGCTTGGATGGAATCCCGGAGATGAGCGCGAGTTGTTCACCCTGGAAGAGCTGACGAAAGAATTTTCGCTTGACAGAGTAGGGAGTTCTGGCGCTGTATTCAATATCGAAAAACTAGACTGGATGAATTTTGAGCATCTGCGCCGGAAACCGGTCGAAGAGGTTTTGCGCATGCTTAAGGAATATCTCGCAAACTCCGATTTCAAAGAGAAACCTTTTACGGATGAATATTTGTCGAGTGTGATCGACACGATGCGCGAACGAATGAATTTCGTTAAGGACATTGTCGAAAAGAGCCCCTACTTCTTCAGCCCGCCTTTGAGCTACGAGCCCAATGCACTGAGCAAGCGTTGGAAACGGAGTTCTTCAGAACACCTCAAGGAGCTAGGGGAAGCGTTTTCTGCCCTCAATCATCCAAGCACAGAAGACTATGAAAAGGCCCTTCACGCCGTCGCTGAGAAATTGAACATTGCGCCGGCGGAGCTGATCCATCCGCTCCGGCTTGCGCTCTCCGGGGTTGGCTCTGGTCCGGGTCTCTACGATATTCTCCATGTTCTTGGAAAGGACGAATCTATACGAAGGATACAAGCAGCGATCGAAAGAATTCCATGACGACCGGAAATCAACATAGCACAAAAGAAGAAAAGCAAACGAACGGCGAAGCTCACGACCATAAAAATTTTGTTCGTGAGATCATTGACGCCGACTTAAAGACGAACAAGTTTGGAGGGAAAGTCTATACCCGTTTTCCTCCGGAGCCGAACGGCTATTTGCATATCGGTCACGCGAAGTCCATCTGTCTCAATTTCGGTCTTGCCCGCGACTATGCCGGTCGGTGCAATCTCCGATTTGACGATACCAACCCGACAAAGGAAGAGCAGGAATACGTCGAATCCATCATGGCCGACGTCCGGTGGCTCGGTTTTCAGTGGGACAAACTCTGTTACGCTTCCGATTATTTTGAGCAGCTGCATGACTATGCCGTTACGCTTATCAAAAAAGGAAAGGCATATGTCTGCGATCTCAGCGGGGATCAAATCCGGGAATACCGAGGCACGCTGACGGAAGCCGGAAAGAATAGTCCGTACCGCGACAGAAGTATCGAAGAGAATCTCGATTTATTCGGGCGAATGCGGAGCGGAGAATTTTCGAACGGGTCGCGCACGCTGCGCGCGAAGATCGACATGGCTTCGCCGAACCTCAATTTGCGCGATCCGGTGATGTACCGGATCCTTTTCGCGACGCACCATCGAACCGGCGACAAATGGTGCATCTACCCCATGTACGATTGGGCTCACGGGCAAAGCGACTCGATCGAAGGTATCACTCACTCGATCTGCACTCTTGAATTTGAGAACCACCGGCCTCTCTACGATTGGTTCCTCGAGGAACTCGGCCTTCATCATCCGCAACAAATTGAGTTTGCTCGCCTCAACATGACCTATACGGTCATGAGCAAACGGAAGCTTCTCCAACTCGTCGAAGAGGGATACGTCAACGGATGGGACGATCCGCGCATGCCGACCATTTCGGGGTTGAGACGAAGAGGATATACGCCGGAATCGATCCGCGCTTTCGCAGAACGCGTCGGCGTCGCTCGGAGAGAAAACACATCCGATGCCTTGTGGCTCGAAGACAGCCTCCGCGATGATCTCAACAAGCGAGCTCTCCGTGTGATGGCCGTTCTACGTCCTTTAAAGGTTGTTCTCGAAAATTTCCCGGACGGAGTTGTCGAAGAACTTGAAGCGGTGAACAACCCTGAAGACCCATCGATGGGCGTCAGGAAGATTTCATTTTCAAAAGTGCTTTATATCGAACAGGATGATTTTCGCGAAGTTCCGCCAAAGAAATATTTTCGGTTGTCGCCCGGAGCGGAAGTTCGGCTGCGATATGCCTATATCATCAAGTGCCGCGAAGTCGTGAAAGATGGAACGGGAGCCGTCGTCGAATTGCGGTGCACGTACGACCCGGAGACAAAAAGCGGTTCGCCGCACAGCGGACGGAAAGTGAAGGGGACGATCCATTGGGTTTCGGCGCAGCACGCGCTCGATGCCGAGGCGCGTCTCTACGACCGGCTTTTCAAGATCGAAAGCCCCGACGGGGATAAATGGCTGAGGCACATCAATTCTCATTCTCTCGACGTCGTTCATTCGTGCAAGGTCGAAGCGAGTTTGGCAACTGCAAAGCCACAGGACCGTTTCCAATTTGAGCGCCTCGGATATTTTTGCGTGGACGCCGATTCGAAAGAAAACGCTCTCGTCTTTAACCGCGCGGTCACGCTGCGAGACACGTGGGCAAAGATCGAGCAGGGTTGAACGAACCGTACTAAGCCGCCAGCGCCGTGATCAGGATCGACGGGGAGGGTCATGGCCAGCCAGACTGGCCTTCAATTGTTTTTTCCAGGCTCGTTTGATATATTCCCCCATGGCGAACGTGATCCGATGAAGAAACTAGACATCATTCGACTGCATAACGCGGTGTTCTATGCATATCACGGCGTCATGTCGGACGAACAGCATCTGGGCGGGAAGTTCGAGGTGGATGTGGAACTTTATTGTAACCTCCAGGATGCGAGGGCGAGCGATTCGCTGCAACATACCGTCAATTACGAAAAGGTCTACGCGATCATGAAACAGACGGTCGTTGCAAAAAAATATTTTTTAATTGAAGCTCTCGCTCATGCGATCGCCGCAAAAATACTTGACGGGTTTTCGCAAGTAGAAAAAATCATCGTGAGAGTGCGGAAGCCCGGCGCCGCCGTGCACGGCGTCATCGACCACGTGGAAGTTGAGGTCGAGATGCCGAGAAATGACGGGAAGTGAACCTTATGCAGGACGCGTACTTGGGCATCGGGTCGAACGTGGGGGAGCGGCTTCGCTACCTTGCCGACGCCGTCGAAGAGCTGAACGCCGCTGATGCGGTTCGCGTGACTAAGATCTCCAGCGTCTATGAGACGGAGCCTGTGGGGATGAAAAATCAGGATCCATTTTTGAACGCGGCCGTTCAGATCCACACGAGCCTGAGCGCAGACAAGCTTTTTGCCCGGATCAAGGCCATCGAAAAGTCGGTTGGCCGCACTCCGGGCGTGCGCTGGGGGCCGAGGGAAATTGACATCGACATCTTATTGTATGGCGACCTTGCGATCGACAACGCCGATATGACCATCCCCCATTCTTCCATGAATCGCCGAAGATTCGTTCTCGTGCCCCTTGCCGAAATCGCGCCTGATGTCGTTCACCCGACGGCCGGGAAAACGATCCGTGAATTGCTTGCCGAATGTAAAGATACAAACGCCGTTGAACTCTCCATCGCGATGACGACAGCTCTCTTTTCCATGGTGGAAGCATGACGGCCGTTTCCAAGCATGCCGATGTGCGCTACATTGCGGTAGAGGGGATCATTGGAGCCGGCAAAACGTCCTTGGCGCGCATGCTGTCGCAAAAGCTCAACGCGCGGCTCGTGCTGGAACAATTCGAGGAAAATCCGTTTCTCGAGCGCTTTTATGAGGACCCCGACCATTATGCCTTCCAGACCCAGATATTTTTTCTTCTCAGTCGCTACAAGCAACAGCAGGATCTGTTCCAGGCGGACCTTTTTCATAGCACGCTCGTCACGGATTATATCTTTGAGAAGGATAAAATTTTTGCGTATCTCAACCTCCAGGACGACGAGTTGAAACTCTACGAGACCCTCGTGAGCTCAATCGAAAAAAATATCCCGACGCCGGACCTAGTCGTCTATCTTCAGTCGAGCGTCGAGCGGGTCATGGGGAATATCAAAGCGCGGGGACGGAGATACGAGGAACACATGTCCGAGGAGTACATGAAGGATCTCAACGAGGCCTACAATTACTTTTTCTTTCGTTACAAGAACGCTCCGTTGTTGATCGTCAATGCCGCGGAGATCGACTTTGTCAACGAGAAGGCCGATTTTGAGGAATTGTACGGCGAGATCCTTCGCCCGACCCGCGCACCCGTTGAATACTACAACCCCCGTTCGAAAAAAGTGTAGTTATGCTTGACTTCATTTTTTGGATCATCATCGCGTATATTTTGGTGAAGGTGTTCGGCGTGATCCTTCAGATGGCCAGACCCTACTTCAACCCTCAGCAGAGGCCGAAGTCGCCTGTTCGAGAAAAACGCACGAAGGAGCAGTTCAACAACATCCAGGACGCCGATTTCGAAGATATTACGGACACAAAAAAACCGCCACACGACGGAAATGCGTGAATGCGATCCGCAGAACTTTTTCTCAAGCGATTATTATTCCGTCTCATCGGTTCTTTTCGTTCGAGATCAACCTACCTTCCAACGGAGATACCGCGCGAGTCTTTCCGGCGGATCCTCATCATCAGGCAGCACGATCAACTCGGAGATCTGTTGATCGCAACGCCCGCAATCCGAGCGGTGCGTAAGCGATTTCCAGATGCGTTCATTGCGCTCGTCGCGCGAGAATATACGGCCCCCGTTGTCGCGCAGAATCCCTACCTCGACGAAGTCATCATATTCTACGAGAAGTTGTGGCGGTGGGATATTGCAAAGGCAAGAAATTTTTGGAAATCAGTGCGGAACGGGTTTACGGTCACAATCGTCCTCAATACGATCTCCCGTTCACTTTCATCCGACCTTATTGCCGTCGTAAGCGGCGCACGCTACATTGTCGGCCCGGATCATCTCTTGCTGGATGAGAGGTCGCAGGAGCCGATCTATAATGTTCCGGTTCACCGGCTGCCGGGCAAGCGGCGCGAAATCGATCGTAATCTGGATATCGTCCGAAGTTTGGGATGCGACGAGAACGATTTTGAATACGATCTTGTTTTAACCGATGAAGAAGTTGACCGTGCAGAACGCGTGTTCCATTCTCTCTCAATTCCTTCAGGGAAGATCGTCGTCGGGGTACATTTTGGCGCTTTGAACCCGGCAAAATGTTTTCCGCTCGACAAGCTCGCCGAAGTGATCGATTGGATGGTCGGTGAGTTGAAGGTTGAGATAGCTTTGCTGGTCGGGCCGGATGATGCAGGACGTTTGCAATTGCTTTTATCGAAGCTCCATCACAACGTTCATGCGGCGCCGTTTATGCCGTTGCGAGTGTTGGCGGCGTTTATGAGACATTGCGAACTGATTCTATGCAACGACACTGGGACGTTCCATATTGCTTCATCCCAAAGGATACCGACCGTCTCCTTTCATTCGATCAGCGACCCTGAAATATGGAAACCTCCGCACGAACGCCACATTCCTGTTCGCGCTGAGGATGGAAAGATAGAATCGATCACCGTAGAACAGGTACAATCGGCGGTGAAACGTGCGTTCAAAAATTTTACAAAACACTCCGGCCGACAATAACGAACGGCTTTTGATAGACTGAAAACTTATGCCCACTGCAACTGATCAAATTTCTTTAAAAGACGGCACCATTCCATTGAATTTGGAAGATGAAATTCTGCGGCTCAAAAAAGAAATGAACGCAGTGATTCTCGCTCACTATTATCAGGAATCCGAGATCCAGGATTTAGCGGATTTTGTCGGTGATAGCCTTGAGCTGGCGCGAAAAGCCGCGGCGACCGACGCGGAAGTGATCGTTTTCGCCGGAGTCCATTTCATGGCAGAAACGGCAAAAATTCTGAATCCGCATAAACTCGTTTTGCTCCCGGATCTTGAGGCGGGGTGTTCGCTGGCGGAAAGTTGCCCGGCGCCGGCTTTTCGGAAATTCCGCGAAATGCATCCGGACCATGTGGCAATTACATACATCAATTGCACTGCCGAGGTCAAGGCCCTCAGCGATATTATTTGCACGTCGAGCAGCGCGGAAAAGATCATCAATCAGATCCCGAAGGAAAAGCCGATCCTGTTTTCTCCCGACAGAAATTTGGGCGCCTATCTCGCGAAGAAAACGGGACGGGATATGCTCCTGTGGGACGGAAGCTGCATCGTTCATGAGACGTTCAGCGAGAGGAAGATCATCGGCCTGCAGCTCGAGCACCCCGATGCAAAGCTCATCGCCCACCCCGAATGCGAAGCGCCGCTTCTCGAGCGTGCCGACTTCATCGGATCGACGAGCGCCTTGCTTAAGTACGTCCGGTCGAATGCGCACAAAAAATTTATTGTCGCAACCGAGGTCGGCATCATCCACCAGATGAAAAAACTTGCGCCCGAGAAGGAATTTATTCCCGCCCCTCCCGACGCCAATTGTGCGTGCAATGAATGTCCGCATATGAAACGTAATACGATGGAAAAACTCTATCTCTGCATGAAAAACAAAAGCCCCGAAATTTCGATGTCGGCCGACTTGATGCGCAGTGCGCTCATCCCCATTCAACGGATGATGGACATGAGTTGAGCCATTGCGTGAAGCAAAGTGTCAAGAGAAATCCCGCCCGTGTGCGGGATTTCGTGTTTGTGGATATGCCCGGAGTTTTGTATATTCTTCCGGTATTTTTAGAAAGGATGCGCTTTTCACATGGGAACGAGAATATATATTGAGAATCTTTCAAAGAACGTAGGGGAGACCGTAACGATCTCCGGCTGGGTCTACACAAAACGTTCGAGCGGGAAAATCAGGTTTGTCGTTGTCCGGGACGGAACGGGGCTCATGCAGGCAGTGATAGTGAAAGCGAACGTCAGCGATGAGATATTCAATCGCTTCGACGAGTTGACACAGGAATCTTCGCTTCGCGTCACGGGGAAAATCCGGAAAGAGGATCGCGCTCCGGGCGGTTATGAAATGGACGTCACGAACCTCGAGATCATTTCTATCGCGAAAGAATATCCGATCACTCCCAAAGAGCACGGAGTCGAATTCCTCATGGACCGGAGACATCTCTGGCTGAGGTCTGCGCGGCAACATGCGATCTTACGAGTGCGCCACGAGATCATCAGAGCCATCCGGGAATTTTTCGACAGCCGGGGTTTTCTCCTTCTCGACGCTCCGATCTTTACCCCCGCTGCGTGCGAAGGAACGAGCACTCTTTTCGAAACCGATTACTTTGACCTTGGCAAGGCATACCTGACGCAATCCGGTCAGCTTTACGGCGAAGCGGGAGCAATGTCGTTTGGAAAGGTGTATGTTTTTGGCCCAACATTCCGAGCGGAGAAATCCAAAACGCGGCGCCATCTCACAGAATTCTGGATGGTGGAACCCGAAGTGGCGTTCAACGACCTTGATGACGATATGGACCTTGCGGAGGAGTTTTTAGAGCATATCGTTTCGAGCGTTTTGAAGAATCGCATGCCCGAACTGAAGACGCTCGAGCGCAACACAAAATTTCTTGAAAATGTCAAGCGACCCCTGCCGCGCATAACATACGACGAGGCCGTTGAAATTTTAAAGAAAAAAGGAATACCGTTTGAATGGGGAAACGATCTAGGCGGAACGGATGAAACGGTCATCTCCGAGCAATACGACCGTCCGGTCATGGTGCATCGGTATCCTGCCGTCGTCAAAGCATTCTATATGAAGCGCGACCCGAAAAACGACAAACTCGCGATGGCGGTCGACGTCCTGGCCCCCGAAGGATATGGGGAGATCATCGGCGGCAGCCAGCGCGAGGACGATTACGACACGCTCCTCGCACGCTTGAAGGAGCACAACCTTCCGCAGTCTGCTTTCGACTGGTATCTCGATTTGCGACGGTACGGATCGGTGCCGCATGCCGGATTCGGCCTCGGCATCGAGCGCACTGTTTCGTGGATTTGCGGATTGGACCACGTGCGCGAGACCATTCCGTTCGCCAGAATGATCTACCGGCTAACTCCATAAGCACACACTTTTTAACTCAGCGATGATCAAAGCTCAGAATCTGCATAAACAATATGAGAACCTCGTAGCGGTTGAAGATGTCTCCCTCGAAGTTGGACGGGGAAAGATCTTCGGTCTCATCGGCCCGAACGGCGCCGGCAAAACGACGACCATTCGAATGCTGCTCAATATCATCTCGCCCGACCGGGGGAGCGTGACGTTTGACGGCGTCCCCTTCAACCAGACAATGCGCGACCGCATCGGGTATTTGCCGGAAGAGCGGGGATTGTATAAGAAGAATAAACTCATCGATACGATTCTTTATTTTGCGAGCCTCCGCGGGCTTCAGGGAAGTTCCGCAAAGGAGACGGCGATGGAGTGGCTCAGGCGCTTCGAGCTCGAACGCTATGCAAAAAGAAAAGTTGAGGAGCTTTCAAAAGGGAATCAACAAAAGGTCCAGTTCATCACATCGATCCTGCACAACCCGGACTATGTCGTGTTGGATGAACCGTTCTCGGGGCTTGACCCGGTCAATCAGATCGTCCTCAAAGAAATTTTGCAGGAATTAAAAAAACAGGGGAAGGCGATCATTTTTTCGACCCACCAAATGGATTCCGCCGAAAAACTGTGCGATGAAATTTGCCTTGTAAACAGGGGGAACATTGTCCTCGAAGGAGCGATCAAAGAGGTCAAACAGAAATTCGGCAAGAATGCGGTCCGGGTGGAATTTGTCGGCGATGGGTCGTTCATCGCTTCGCTCCCCGAAGTCAAAAAGGCGATGACGTATGAAAATTATGTCGAACTGCAGTTGAACGGGAACGTCTCGTCGAAGAGCCTCCTTTCAGCCATCTCCTCAAAAGTGGATATCAGAAAGTTTGAGTTCGTCGAACCTTCGCTCAATTCGATCTTCCTCGACGTTATTGGCGTTCCGGATGAGACGAGACAGACAGCATCCACCAAACCCGCTGCCTCTCTGAAGCCCGCGACCGTAGCGGGAGATAAACGCGTTCGGAATTCAATGTTGATGTTCGTGGTTTTTTTGGTAGCGGCGCTCGTCGTCGGCGTCATCAATCTGAAAAAAGGCGAGTCCAACTGGAATGGGCCTTTGCTCCTTATGGCCGGTGCAATATATTCATTCATTAAATATTTGAAAATGAAGAAAAAAGTGACGCTCGAAATGCAGCAACTTGCTCCCGGAGGCGCCGATGCGGAGTAAATCGTTTCAAGTAGCAAAGTGGGAGTTTTTGGAAAGAGTAAAGACAAAAGCGTTCATCATAGGACTTTTTATGATGCCGACGATCATCGGATTTTTCTGGGCCGTTCCCGCTCTGCTTGCCTCGAAGGCAGACGAACACACGCGCGACATCGGCGTCATCGACGAGACGGGAAAACTTTTGCCCGACCTCAATGCGGGCATTGCGAAATATAAACTGCCCGACAGCTCGGCCAACTATAAGCTCATTAACATCACGGACGACGATCGTTCTGAAGACCATCTTAAAGCGCTGGCTACGGCAAAGATCCTCGGCAACGAAATCGAAGGATATTTCCTTATTCCCGCGGCCGTGATGGAAAGCGGGAAAATAGAATATCGCTCAGAGAATGTCGGAAATATCCGCGATCAGGAGCGATTCTCGAAAATTCTTGAAGACGCTATCATCGCGCGCCGGCTCGAAGCGAAGGGGTACGATCCCAAGGAAATCAGAGGTCTGACGACGGATATCGACGTCAAGACCATTAAAGTTTCGTCGAAAGGAGAGGAAAAGGAATCGGGCTTTTTAGAGACGTTCATTACCGGCTACATCTTCATCATGATGCTCTTTACGCTGGTCATGACAAGCGGACAGATGCTCATTCGCAGCCTCGTAGAGGAGAAGGCCAACCGTATCGTTGAAGTGTTGATGTCTTCGTGTTCGCCCAGGGAGTTATTGAGCGGGAAGATCCTCGGCTTGTCGCTCCTTGGACTCACGACAATTTCGTTCTGGCTCCTTATTTTGGTCGGCGTCAATTTCACGATGAAAGAGCCGTTTGTTTCCTTCGATCACATCGCATTGCTGTTGGTCTACTTTGTTCTCGGCTATCTTCTGTATGTCGCAATTTTTGTGGCGGCGGGAGCGCCGGTGTCGACGGAGCAAGAGGCGCAGCAGATGACCGCGTACACGACTCTCCTCGTCATGTCTCCCATCGCCCTTGCAGTGCCGGCAATGCAGAACCCCGATTCCATGATGGTGAAAATTCTTTCGCAGGTCCCGCTCCTTTCTCCGACGATGATGGCGCTGAGACTCTCGATTCAGATGCCCGACCTTTGGGAAATTGTACTGTCCCTCGTGACCCTTTCATTGTCAATCTGGGGAATGATGTGGGTGGCGTCGAAAATATTCCGGATCGGAATATTGATCACCGGGAAACGACCGAATTTCAAAGAGATGTACCGCTGGCTCACTTCAAATGCCTAACCCCATGGAGGTACGAGTGAACTCAAGTATCGGCAAAAGCTGTTCCCTGCGTTTCTTCACATTGGTGTGCGGCCTTTTTCTTCTCTCTTTTTTCTTGCCTTCTTTCGCAACGGCTCAAGTCAGCATTCAAGGAAATCAAAGCGCCAGAGATCTTGGCAAAAACGTTTATGGGTTGGGAGTTTCGGCCGGTCCGGCTTCCGGCATCGGGATCAGTTTTCGAGACCATTTTCCGTCAAAGGCTTCGATCCAGATCATCGGCGGGATCATTAAGACCGGAAATAAAACATCTTCCTCGATCGGAGGCGAATTTCAGTATGACCTCGTGCGTGAAAGCAAGACGCGACTCTTTTTCGGTCCATCCTTGAGTTACTTCTACAGCGGCACGGGCGGAAATACTTTTGCCGGACCTTTTCGCGCAGGCCTCGGCATTGGCGGCGAACTTAACGTTGCAACCGCAGTGAACTTGACACTCGAAGGAGTATTTGTCTACTATTCCAACGGCGACATTGCGCCGATGCCCCAGGTTGCTTGTCACTATTACTTTTATTAAAAAGAGCTTCGCGCCACTTTATAGAGGCGGCTTTTGGAAGAATTTGTGCTGAGTTTTTTGAGATATAAGACTTTGTGTAAAATGAAGGAAGCACCGTGAGCTTATTCCGATCCAAAGAAGTTCGTTCCGACGCGCTAAATTATTTTGGCAAGCCAAAATACCCTCCGGGTCAGTACACGACCGAAAAATTCCCCGTGCTGACGTACGGCGTTACGCCGAAGATCGCCACGGCTGAATGGAAGCTTAAAGTGTGGGGATTGGTGGAAGAGGTCCTCACGTTCACATGGGATGAATTTTTGAAACTTCCCCAGACAAAATTGAAGGCAGATTTCCATTGCGTGACAACATGGAGCCGTTACGATGACGAGTGGGAAGGAGTTCTGTTCAAAGATCTGTTCAACGCGATTAAGGTCAAATCGAACGCGAAGCACGTGATGCAGCATGCATACGGCGGGTATACGACAAACCTGCCCATTGAATGGATGCTGAGCGAGGACGTCATGTTCGTGCATACGGTGAACGGAAAACCCCTCGAACGCGACCACGGCGGGCCTATGCGTGTCTTTACGCCGCGACGGTATGCATGGAAAGGAGCCAAGTGGGTGAACGGCCTGGAGTTTATGGCCGAGGATCGCCCGGGATTTTGGGAGCAAAACGGGTACAGCAACACGGCCGATCCATGGAAAGAGGAGAGGACCTGGTAAGAAAGATTCCGAAAGAGATTAAAAAGAAAAAAGCCCCGCGCAATGGGGCTTTTTCTTTTTCATGAACAGGTTTACACTAATCCCAGATCCCGCAAAACCTTTCTAAGTATTTTTCTGTTTTTTGTTGCCATTGGGACAAGGGGAAGCCGATAGATTTCATCGATCATTTCCATCATCGCAAGTGACGCCTTGACCGGTATCGGGTTTGTTTCGATGAAATTTGCATTCATAAGAGGAAGAAGCCGGTTGTGAAGCTTCAGAGCTTTTTTCCACTCTCCCCGTAACCCCGCACGCACAAGGTCTGAAAAATCCTTAGGAAGTTGATTTGAGACCACAGAAATGCAGCCGTCTCCTCCGATAGAAAGAATGGGAAGGGTAATCGCATCGTCCCCCGACAACAACGAAAGGCGCTGCGGTTTGTTCCGGGCAATTTCCATGATCTGCGAAAAATTCCCGGAGGCTTCTTTGACCGCAATGACGGAAGGAATTTCTTCGGCGATGCGCAGCGTTGTCGCAGCGGTGATGTTTCCACCTGTCCTGCCCGGAACGTTGTAAACGATCAGAGGAATATCGACGGCCTCCGCTACCGCGAGGTAATGTTGGAAATAGCCTTCCTGTGTCGGCTTGTTGTAATACGGAGCGACGAGGATCGCTGCATCGGTTCCGAGATGTTTTGCAAGCCGAGTGAGCTCGACGGCCTTATTCGTATAATTACTGCCGCTTCCTGCGAAAATTCTTACCCTGCCGTTGGAACGCTCGATAACGGTTTCCAGGATCATTCTATGCTCTTCAGGAGAAATGCTGGGACTTTCTCCCGTGGTCCCAATCGGAATAATCGCCTCAACCCCGCCCCTCACCTGATAATCCACGAGCTTCTTGAGGGCCGTTACATCTACGCTGCGGTCCTTCCTAAAAGGCGTGACAAGCGCTGTTCCAGTGCCTTGAAATTTTTTTTGATGTTTCATATCAAATTACGTTTTTTCGGTTGGATGTGAGGATGGGAAATCCGTTCGTTCGATGTGCGTTAGTCTGCCACAATTTCTTCAAAAAGTTTCTCCATCGGAAGGGGTTCAAAAAATTCCTTATGAAGCCGGGACACCGCCTCGTTCACGCTCTTGTCGTCAATGACGAGGCTGATATTCAGTTCGGAGGCGCCCTGGGAGATCATCATCACATCTATTGCGCCGAGCGACCGGAATATCCTGTCGGCAACTCCTACGGTCGAATGCAGACGCTCGCCAATTATGCTGACGATTGCTTTATCCCTGAACACCACTGCCTCAGAAAAAAGAGCCAACTCCGGCAGGATCGCGTCGAGGTTTTCCGCGTTACCGACGGTAAGAGAAGCCGACGCGACCGACGTGTTGATAAGGTCTATCGGAGTATGGAATTTCTCGAAGGCTTGAAGGATCGCATCCATGAAATGATTCGCAGTCATAAATCGGGCGGCCCGGATATTGACGACCGTAATGCCTCTTTTGTTGGCGATCGATTTTACGGAAACGCCCGTCGCCGGAGGGTTTGCGACAACTCTTGTGCCCGTCGAATTTGGACGCTTTGAATTAAGGACAACGACAGGAATATTTTTTTGAACCGCCGGGCGAAGCGTGCTCGGATGCAGTACTTTGGCGCCGAAATAAGCAAGCTCCGATGCTTCGCTGTACGAAATCATTTTGAGCTTTCGCGCGTTCGGCGTAATGCGAGGGTCCGCAGTAAGAATACCGTCGACGTCTGTCCAAATTTGGATTTCATCGGCATTGATGGCGGCGCCGATGATCGCTGCGGAATAATCGGACCCGCCGCGTCCGAGCGTTGTCGTGACGTTGCGGCGCGTCGCCCCGATAAAACCTTGCGTGATGACGATCTGTTTTTTGCGGATGTGCGGCATGATGCGGCCGCGCGCTTTCTCGCCGATGTCGTCAAAAAGAGGAGTTGCATTCCCAAAATGGTCGTCGGTGATGATAAATTCTCGCGCATCGATCCAGACGGCATCGAGTTTTCGGGAACGGATCGCTTCGGCAAAGATCAGGGACGACGCCAATTCCCCCATTGCGGCAATTGTATCGATCGACCTTTTCGTCAGCTCTCCGAGTATGGCAATGCTTCGGCAAAGATTCCGCAATTCCTCGAATTGCTTCCGCAGGTCGAAAATAAGCTGCTGCACGACCGAGCGCGACTCGATGAGATTTTCGGCGATGAGGACATGACGCTCTAGAAGGTCGTTGAGGATCGAATTTGCTCGATTGAAATCATCGGACACAGAAAGGTCGGCAGATTTTAGAAGGGCGTCAGTTGCGCCGGCAATTGCGGAGAGAACTACGACAGGATAATTGTCTTTTTGACGAGCGACGAGGGCGATAGCTTGCGTGATGGCGCGGGCATCTTCAACAGAAGTCCCGCCGAATTTCATGACGATCATAAGAGCACATGGACATATCGATTAGTACCGTTTTCATTGTCAGCAATATACACCTCTTTTATCCTCAAATCAAACTCGCTTGAAGAGATTGCTAATCTCGGCAGTGAAACGTATTTTGAGATGCAATCAATCACACGACCAATGAACGCACGCACATCGAGATCGACGCAATCGTCTTCCAAAACAACGAAGAGCGTTGTTTCACTCCTTGAACAATTCATGGGCGTGCCGCGCCAAAAGCGGCAGAAGGCCGACCCTCTCGATATGCTGATCGGGACGCTTCTTTCTCAAAATACTAACGACCGGAACAGCCATCGCGCATACGTCCAACTGAGAAAGAAATTTCCCACGTGGAAGAAAGTTGCTAAAGCGCCGGTGGGCGCAATCGCCGCGGCAATCAGAGTAGGCGGAATGAAAAATCTCAAAAGCCGCCGGATCAAGCGCCTGTTGTCGGATGTGCATAAAAAATATGGGAACTACCGGTTGCGCGATATTCACAAACTCTCGAATGCCGAGATAATTTCCCATCTCACCTCTTTTGAAGGGATCGGGTTTAAAACCGCATCCTGCGTTCTCCTTTTTTCCCTCCGTCGCGATGTGTTTCCGGTAGATACACATATCCACCGAATCTGTAATCGGCTGGGACTTGTCGCAACAAAATCTCCCGACAAAACGTACGAAGCGATGAAATCGCTCGTACCGAAGGGGAAAGCCTATTCATTCCACACGAACCTGATTAGGTTTGGTCGGACAGTCTGCCTCGCGCGGAGTCCTCGTTGCGGACAGTGCCCGCTGTATGACCACTGTCGTTATCCCGAGAAAGAAAAAATGGCAATTCAACGCCCGCAATCTGCCCCCAGGGCCAATGCAAATTTTATGCTCCTTGACGAGATCTGATCTGCGGCTTACCGAGAAAGGCCTGCATTGGTTCGTTGACATCCCTTACGGAATTTCGTATTTTGGCCTACACAATTTTCTTTTCTGCGCATCAAAACTTTCTGAGTACTCTCGATAACGAAAATATCGGCCGTATTCTTGTCATCAAATTGCGCGCTATCGGCGATGTGCTTCTATCTACTCCGGTAGTTCAAAATTTGAATGCTCATTTCCCGCACGCCAGCATAGATTTTTTGTGCGATAAGTTCGCCGAAGAAGTCTTGCTCGGTAATCCATGGATTTCGAAAGTCCAGACTTTCGACAAGCGCGTAGACTCGAGCGTCGGCGTTATCAGGAAAATTAGGGCGGAGAAATACGATCTCGTCATCGATCTTTTTTCTAACCCTCGTTCTGCGATTATTGCCGGACTGAGCGGGGCGAAATTCAGAGTCGGTTTTCCGTTTCGCTGGAGAAAATACGCGTTCAATATTATTATTCCGCCGCGAAACGGAAATATTCATAATGTCGAATTCAATCTTGATGCGCTCCGCAGGATTAACGTCCCCGCGGAATATACGCATCCATTCTTCCCGCTGAGCGACAGGGCGGTAAATTTTGCGAAGGAATGGGTGCATGGCCAGGGCCTGAATGACCGGATGATAATCGCGTTGAACCCGGGAGGCGGATGGTCGACCAAAAGATGGGGTTTCGACCATTATGCGCGGCTAGGAGATCTTTTAACTGAGCATCATAACGCCGCCATAATTCTTTTGTGGGGACCCGGAGAAGAGGGAGATGCCAAGCTCGTTCAATCAAAGATGAAATCGCCCTCTTATCTCATTCCGCGGACATCGTTGTCGGAACTTGGGGCGATCATTCAACGTTGCTTTTTCCTTGTGAGCAACGATTCGGGACCGATGCACATCGCGGCCGCCTTAAACGTCCATACTCTTGGAATTTTTGGCCCGACCAATCCTCGCCAGCAAGGTCCTTATGGGGAAGGGCATCGTTGGGTCCGGAATGATGGGCTGGATTGCCTCGAATGCAGTCTCACGTCCTGCCCGATCGGAAATATCTGCATGACCCAGTTGAGCGTCGACCGCGTTATTGAGGCATTCGAGGATCTTTATACAGCATCGGAAAAGAACCGAACAGTCAAAGATTACGCCCGGAAAGAATGAAAAAAAAATCGTCAGCGAGTAAGAAGCGGACTCGGATACGGATCCCCGAGTGTAGAAATTTCACCGGCTATAAGCCTTGTTTTCCCGGTACTCAGTGCTATAAGGAATGTGAGAACAATAATCCGATCGGGAAGAAAATTCTTATCATCAACCTCGACGCGATGGGGGCCGTACTCCAAACGACGGCAATGCTTCCTGCGATCAAACGAAAGTATCCACAAAGCCATATCTCTTGGATCACGCTCAAAAACGCAATCCGTCTGCTCGAAAATAATCCTTACATAGACGCTGCATACAACTGGGATCCCGAAAACTGGCTCATCCTTCAGAACACCGAATTCGACATCGTTTATAGTACGGATAAGTCCCGGCGATCGTGTGCGTTTGCCAATTCGTTGAAGGCGAAAGAAAAAATAGGGTTTGGCTTGAATAAAGACGGGGTTATTGTTCCGCTCAACAAAGAAGCAGAATATAGTTACCGCCTTGGATTAGACGACGAGCTGAAGTTCCACGTCAACGAAAAATACGGAACTGAGATTCTTCAGGAATCGATGAAACTCAAATTCCGAAGGGATGAGTACGTCCTCAATCTGTCGGACGAGGAGAAAAAATATTGCGAAGATTATAAAAAGGGGGCAGGTATAACGGAGCGCGATTGCGTTGTCGGGTTCAATACAGGCTGCTCGTACCTCTATCCGAATAAAAAGATGACGCTGGAACAACATGTAACTCTGATTGAAAGATTGGCAGCAATTCAGGGACTGAAGCTTGTCCTTCTCGGCGGACCCGAGGACACGGAGCGGAATGCGGAGATTCGCCGGCGCACCGGAAGCGTGGTCATCAGCACTCCGACCACGCAAGGAATACGAAAAGGAATTTGTTACGAGAATATCTGTGATGTGATCGTGACTGGCGACTCTTTCGGCATGCACGTTGCGATAGCTTTGAAAAAATATGTGGTCGCCTGGTTCGGCTTGAGCTGCTGGTCGGAAATCGATCTGTATGAACGGGGGGGTAAGCTTATCCCCGAAGGTCTTCAATGCGCGCCGTGCTGGAAGAAGGCCTGTCCCTACAACCTCGAGTGTATCCAGATGATCGACTTAGACGGTATTGTGCAAGCTGTTCACACATATGCCGCACAAAGAGTCAGCCATCGGAAAGAACTCAATCCTGCTTGACGCCCTTCTCTTTTAAGTAATCCCCAAACTGTTTCTTTTCATACTCGTTGTCAGCGATATACGCGAGGATGTGCATAAACATCGGCGCGTCGACGTACCCGGGGAGCACCGTAATCGGGTTGCTGTCTTCTTTCAAGAACAACGTGCTCGGGTAGCCGTTGACGCCAAACGCCGCAGCAAGCTGCGCCGGCGAATAATCTTGCCCTTGATAGTGCACGCTTTCCGAACCTTCCGCGTTCATTCTTATTAGGACAAAATTCTTCGTGAGATATTCCGTAACATCATGGTCGCTGTACACATTTGCATCCATTTTTTTACACCATCCGCACCAATCGGTGTAGACGTCGATCAAGACTTTCTTATGGCTCGCCTTTGCATGCGCCATGCCCGTGTTGAAAGATTCCCATTTCAATTTTGATTTCGAATTTTTTGTCTGCGCCGTGAGGCCATCAGTGATAAGCAGGCACAGCAGGGCGAATACTATTGCAACGTTTTTCATTTGAACTCCAAGTGAAGAGTTGGGTAATTGTTGATTCTAACATTTGTGTACGGCGAAGCGTTCCGCAAATCAAAGTTCATATGTTTACTTCTGCCTTGCTAATGCTTCCGCCCGCTCTACAACTTGAGATATCTCAATATCTTCAAGAGGGCAAATCTTCGGATTTCCAGGGCATCGGGTTTGACAATAACCCTCGCCCGGCAATAGGACCTCAGACCTGTTGCCTAACGGCCCCCACAAAAGGGGCGAGCAAGCCGTCAATGGACAAAAAAGAGATACCGTAGGAATGTTCAGCGCGGCTGCTATATGCATTGAGCCGGTGGATGAAGAGATGAGAAGGCTAAGCTGCGACAGACTTGCCATATGTTCCCTGAGCGTTTGCATCAGAATGACGGCGCCCCGCTTTTCAAGGTCTGCAAAATGCGCGCGCCCTTTTTCGTCGTGCGGTTCAAGGTTGATAACGACGTTGAATCGAGGCAGGAGCCGCTCGATGAGATTGTGGTACCGTTCAGGCGTCCAGTTTGGCGATGAACCGCGCGAAAGGGGATTAACTCCAATTAAAGGCTTTTGAAATGCGATGCCTTGTGAGACGAGATATTCGTGCGCTCTCTTTTTTCCCGCTTCAGTAAGGAAGATCTCCGGCTTTACATTGTCGGAAGCAGCGCCGATTTTTCTTCCCAGGTCGAGCATGTAATCGGCTTCGTGACGCAGGGGAATATATTTGTGCCTGCTCACGCTTTGCGTCAACGTCAGCATTTGATAGATCTTATGTCCGACGCCAACACGTGTCCGGATTCCTCCAAGGAACATCATCCACGCATGTCTCTCCCGAGGGAAAGGCATAAGGCCAGTGTCGAATTTTTTTTGTCTGAGCGCACTTACTTGTTTCCAGAAGCCTTCTCGGCCTTTATCGTTGCCGGTAGGGTCATCGGTGAGGATTTCATCGATTCGAGGATTGTTTTCTAGAAGAGGCCTGTTGGAGGGATGCACCATCATAGCGAGATAGGAGTCGGGGAACGATTGACGCAGCGATCTGACGAGCGGGGTCGTCAACACTACATCTCCGATGCGGTCTGGTCTGATAATAAGGATTCGCCGATGCATGACGATCGTGCTCTTACAAAACTTTCTTGTAAACGGCCAAAGTCTTTTCAGCGACCTTGGTCCACAAATATTCTCGCTTAATATGATGCACCAACTTGTCGTTTCGATTCTCGTTCAAAGCGCTCACGATCCCGTTCCTGATCGATTCCACAGAGCGAGGCTCAACATACGCGGCCATTCCACCGAAATATTCCCTCGTGCCGCCGTACGGTGTGACGACAATTTTTGCTCCCGCAAGTCCCGCCTCAAGCGCTGCGATACCGGGGGTTTCGAATAGGGAAGGGAGGACGAACACATCGCACGCTGCATAGGCCGATGAAAGCATTTCCGAATCATTTTCCAGTCCAGGGATAATAAGGATTTTTTTATTTTTGGAAGCTTCTTCGACGCATTGCTTTCCTTCGTCGCCGATGATCTTTCCGATGATAACAGCGGGGCAATCGATTGTTTGAAGCGCGTGGATAAGCTTGAGCACATTTTTCCGTGCGGGCCCAATATGGCCGACATTCAGCACAAATTTATCGAGGCCATATTTTTTCTTAAAAATGCCTGGGTCTCCGTGCTCGAATTTAGGGTCGACTCCGTTTGGAATGACCGTAACTTTGGCATGTTGAATACCAAGGCCTTTTTCAATCAAATGAGACTCATCGGAGGTGTTCGGGAGGACGGCTTTGGACCAGTTGCAGATTTGTTCGGTGAAGCCGTAATCAGTCCAAATACCCGGACGAATTCGTTTTAGCGTGTGTTCGACAGCAAGGGAAAGTCGGATGACATGCGGTGCGTGTTGCGTGAAAAAAATCGGAGAAGTGACCAAGGGGATGGAAAATGTCTGAATGTTCCGCGCCAAATGGAACGTCCCTACGTTCGCAGAAAATAGATGAAAGATATCGCATTGTAATTTAGAATGGGGCGATTGCCACGGGTCAAAGAGCGTTACGTGGACCCCAAGTTCTTCAAGGCCTTTTTTTGTGCCCAGTATCTGAACCCTCGGTCCGCCATGAATGAGGGAAACGGCTTGATAACATCCCATTGTAATGTTCATTGGGTCCTCTTATACCAAGCATCGAGCACGTTGAGAAGCATATGCCGCGGGTCGAAACGTCGCGACCGCTCGATGTCGGAGGGAACAGGCGACGGGTCTTCCTGGCGTTGTCTGGGCAATGATTGCACGGGTATGAGGCCACGAGAATTAGTGATCGATTCTTCCCCGTTAGGATAGACGATCCGCCAATAAACGGCCGGATCAGGATTAGTCGCGTCTGCGACGATCGAATTCTCATCTCGGTGGTATTCGAATTTCCAGTCGACAGTGCCTCTTGTCTTCCACCAATCGGCGTATTCAGCGTACGAGAAATTCTCGATGTGTCGCGAGCGCACGTATTCGAACATCTCTTCAAAAATATCGAGATGGTGATGCGTGGGATGGTGGTAGAAAGCAAGGGGTTCTCTCAAGAGAAGTTTTGTATCGATCGCTTGGCGGAAGTATCGTTTCATTTCGGGAACGGTGTAACCGATGCGTTTCATGCTTCCGACGCAGATCGGATGGATCGGAATTTGCAGCACGGGTGAAGACTTTGTGCCTAATGACGGAAAGAAAGGAAGATCATCGTAATCAAGGCTGAACTCCGATGAATAGCGAATGCCCAGCTGTCCGAAAATTGAAGCTACCGAATTGTTCCATGTACCGTAAGGAGCGGCGGCACCTTTCGGGTGCACGCCCTCGGCTTCGAGCAACGAAAGCGCCTTCCTGAAATTAAGGGCATTGTTCTCATCTGAAGCATACGTGAAATGTTCATAACAATGGAGTCCTATTTCCTGATCGCCGAAATTCCCAAACTGAGAGAGCCAATGTTCGTGACTCTTGGTATCGATGAACCACATGGTCTTTATCCGATGCGTCCGGCAAAGATTTTCAAGATCGGCCACTTCTTCGCGAGAGCCATGGTCCGAATCTACCCGGAACGTGAAGAGCGATTGACGGGCTTCTGGAAAATACCATTTGTGAATAAAAGGAATGGCCCGCTGGAGGTGAACGTATTGAAGTATGTCAGCAATGAGACGCCGCAAAAGACCTTTGGACACGGCTGAAGTGACTTCGTTCGGGAGGCGGGGCATGTCAAAATAGAAGTTCTTCCGCATCGCTCGTGTATCAATAATAAGCCCGCCTACATCGAATGGGATCGTGATGAGCATCCCCTTTCCCATCTTGTGGATTGATGGGATTGCCCCCGTCGTGGGCGATGACTCAAGCTCTGCATATCCATTCGCGTAAAGGTCCATCATGCCATTGACGGAGACGGCGTTGAACGAACTCGGCGGGAGAGAACCGAAATATTTTTTTTTCGCTTTTGACGAGATCATTGCATCCGCTGCGCCGTCTGTCGCGACCAGTGCGCCGCCGTCATGTACGTATTCCAGCAAGCTTTTTTCTTGCAGCGACGTCGGATTTGTGTTCACGACAACAACGCTGAATTCGTCCGGAGTGATGTCGTCCGACGCTGTAATGGCCTTCCATTCGACCCCAATTTGATCGAAAAGAATTCCCCAGCCGGGGTCGTTGCATAATATGCCTGTGACCAGTTTCAAATGAGACGCTCTTTTAAGAAAAGGAGATCGTTTTTCGTAATGCCCTTCAACGAGGTCAACACTGCCGCATAGCTTGTTGCTCCTACAGCGAGTGAAACAAAAATGTTCGTTGCCGGAAGCACGAGAAGCACTGCTGCCATGACTACGGCGGCCACGAATGGTTTAATCCATCCGACCGCCATGCGTAGTTGCACAGATCTCAGACATTCTCGGTACATCAGCGCCATCATGAGGCACTCTCCAAGGGCCAGGCCTGCGGCCGCCCCAGCCGCTGACCAAAAATATGTGAGAGGCACGAGCGCTAAAAGGAGCAGGCCCGAAACAGTTACAATGATCGCTGAATATCTTTTTTCGTTTCCAGCAGCAATAACAACATAGGCAAAAATACTATTTAAAACGGTAAAGAGGAAATAAAGTAAGAGGACCTGAAGCAAGAATCCGGCGCTTTGATATTGCACACCGAAGACTAAGCGAATAAGTGGATGCGCAACGATAATTCCGCCAATTGATATTGGCAGAGCTATAATAAGGAGGTATCCGAGAATGCGGCCGACTTGCGCAGCAATGCCCTGCCTGTTTGCAACCATTGTGCGCGCGACTAAAGGATAGAAGAGATTATATATTGCTCTGTCGATGGAAAGAAGAAAGAAAACCAGCTTCGATGCTACGCTGAAATCGGCGATGTCGATTGTCGTCGCGAAAATACCCAGTAAAATGACCGGAAAACTTAAGACCGCCTGACCCATAAATGCGGCGCCTCCGATGGGAATTGACTGATGAAGGATTTCACGCCACCGCATTCCTTTGGGTTGAGCTGGTGTATCTGCATCTTTTTGTCCTATCCGACGCCGGTAGATGAAAAATAAGATGGCGGAGTTGAGAGTTGTGTTGACGAAATATGCCAAAGGGACAAAAATAATGTCCGATGGTGAGCGAACAAAGAGAAAAAGAAGGGCGACAAATACGACGAGAGAAACGGCCCGGCTTCCCCCCACAGTTTCAAGATGCTGTGTCCCTTGAAAATACCAATCGATCAAGAAGGCAAATGGAAATAGAGAGACAGCATAAAGTATGATGACCTCTTGTGTGATTTCGTCGTGAATTGCGAGCAGCGAGATTGCGACAATCGTCACACACGTGATGAGAGCAAGGAAACCTCGCAGGGATGAAATTTGCCGGATCGTGCTGGCGTCGTCTGTTTGCTTTTGAGAGATCGCACGGGTTCCGATGATATGCAGCCCGGGACTCGTAAATAAAATTCCGTACGAAAGTGCGGCAAGCCCGAGATTGACGGTGCCGAACGATGCGCCTCCAAGGACGCGGGCTAAATATGTTGTCCCAAGGAACCCCGCGACCCGGGCGAACGCGTCAAACCCAAAAAGTGAAAGGATGTTCTTCGTATACGTTTTCAGGAAATGAGCTCCGAGATTTTTTCCTTCAATGCGCTTTCCCGTTGAGAAAGAGTGAACTGAGTTGAGATCCTTCGTCTCGCTTCCATGCCTTGTTCCGGAGGCGCTTCGAGCGCTTGCCGGATGGCATGAACAGCTGCGTCTTCGTCCTGATAATCAACCAAGAATCCGGTTTGACCGATTGCGCGTGGAATCCCGCCTCTTGTCGTCCCGATCGGAACACATCCGCAAAGCATTGCTTCGCACAGCGCATTCGGCAATCCGTCGCGATAAGAAAGTTGACAGTACACCTTTGCATGCTGATACTCTTCTCTCAATTGCTCTTGCGTTGCATGGGGGATGCTTTCGACGTTTGACGGGAGGCTCAACGTTTCGGCGACCTCGCTTTTTATGCCGATTATCTTGAAACGAGCAGTCGGGAGTTTCCGCGCGACCGCAATGAGGTAATCGATGCCTTTGATTTTGATCCGAACCGGATCGGGGCATGACGCGACGCAGAGCACGAGTGACTCCTTCTTTCCGGAGGGATGCCAGAATTCTGAATCATAACCGGTTGGGATAACTGCGATATTTCGACCGTTGTATTCTGCGAGACGCATCGCTTCCTGTCGAAGAAAATCGTCTACAGCCAAAACAGCGTTTGCATGGACAATTCCATAACGAACAATTTTCGATTTCCACCAACTGTTCCAAATTCCATAGTTCAGATTCTTTTCTTTTGCAACATCGACCCCGCCCAAAACAATAAGCGATTTAACGCCGAGGAGTCGCGTAAGAAACACAAGGCAGGATGAGTACACCGACGCAAACCAGGAAAAAGTAAGGTCGGCTGTTCCTGCGTATCGAAGGAAGCGAAAGAATGCCGTCCATCCTTTTGTTACAAGGAGAGTGACGCTGAAGTTCTTTGCAAGAAGATCGATATCGCGATCGATGAAGGAGGAATGAAACGTTGCCGTAAAAAGTATGTGGCGTCGACCGTCCAATCAGAATTGTCTTTTTTGATCAGAGGTTGAAGGTGAGGGCGAATGTATGGGTATTGCCAAGCTCATCGAGGAACGGAACAAACGCATAATCAAACTGAATGATGCCCAGACGGACACCAAATCCCGCCGAAAGCCCCTTCGCCTCGTAGCCGATCTGGTATCCACCTCTGAGCGCGAATGAGGAGTTGTATGCAATTTCTCCTCCCAGATGGATTCGCGTGCCGTTGTCGTCAAAGACTTTAATGACATCGCTCGCGAGCGTGTATGCGAGATCGTTTCCAAGAGTATTTTCGTAGGCGACCCCCGCTCGGACTCCGCTCGGAAGTTCGATCGATTCATTCAGGAGGGGAGTCGTCGAACCAAGGTTCGACACTGCGAGTGCAACAGCAAAATTGTCGTCGACTCTGTACCGTGCGCCGAAATCGAAAGCCGTCCCGCTCGCTTCATCGACGAAGATCTTTTCATACAAGAATTTCCCCGTGATGCCGACGCTCAGCGAAGTGTCAATTCGCCAACTTGCCGTTGCGGAAACAGCAAAATCGTGAAGCCCGAATGTTCCTTGAGACGGCCCTGGCTCCTGCCGGATTTCAATATCGTCCACATTTGTTGAGTTCAATCCTAATCCCAACGCAAAATTTCCCGGGTGAATTGTCGCTCCGAGGTATTCTGTCGAAGTTCCAAAGATCCATTCTTTATGCATTAACGTCACCTCGTTCCCGGATCCGAAGGAAATACCCGCAGGGTTGTAGTACACTCCGGACGCATCTGTGGAAAGGGCGGAATACGCTTCTCCCATTCCGATCGCTCGTCCTCCGATGCCAAGTTTTAAAAAGCTAAGGCCTGTCGACGCATTTGTCGTTTGAGCGGATACCAGGGAAGAAGCGGCGAAACATAAAAGCGCGGGGAGAAAGGTTCGTCTCATAGTAAATATTAAAATCGTGAAGAAAGGGATACGACATGCATTGCAAAAAGCGAGTAAGGTTCCACAACATACGCATAGTTAATAGTAGGGACAAACGCGGCCGAACTGGTTTTCACGCTGAACCCAAAGGTCGGCGACGCCTGCTGCGGATCGCTTGTTTCCCAATGATCGAGCCCGGCGCGAACAGTGAACTGCTCACTCAAGGCGATCTCGCCGCCGAATCGTACGATGTTCGATTGGAAGTTGCTGTTCTCCAATTCTGCGGAGACTAGCGCTGAGCCATCTCCGAAAGCATAGCTGAGCCCAATTTTCCGAAGTTGTGGAAACCTTTCGGTGGTAGAGCTTCCCTCTTCATCGTAGATCACGGAAGTATCCCATTTATATTTCGACCCAATATCTATGACGGCAGCGCCCAGGGAGAGGTTATCCGTCAGGCGCACGATGCTTCCCACGTCGATTCCGAGGCTTGTCGACGAAACCTTGGCGAAGAGTCGGTAATAATAAATCTTAAAACCAATACCGAGAGAAACATACTTCGACATTTGGTTTGCGAACGAAAACGAGAATTGATTTTCTGAGGTATAATATTCTTCCGTTTGAAATCCATCGGCATCGCGCCCGTCGATGTTGCGAACGCCTGCGTTGATGATCCCCACGGAGAATCCCGCTGTTGGACGGATGGATTGCGAGTAGGATAAGGTATTCAACGACCGATCGAGCGATAAAATTCCGTAAGAAACTGCAAGCACTTTGTCTGTAAGGAAAGGCGTTACGGCGGGGTTGTAAAAACTTGACACATCGCCGTCCCGCACGGCAGTTAATGCATTGCCCATTCCCATTCCCCGTGCTCCAAATCCGAGTCTTGCGAAAGCTCCGGGCGTTCCGTCTAATTGCGCCATCGTTTGTCCAACGATGAAGATGATGCTAGTAATGATGAGGATTACTTTTCTCATAGAATTATTGAAGCACGAGAATCTTGCCCCAGACCGGATTGTTGTTGCCAATGATGACTTGATAAAAATACGGCCCGTTCGAGACCTGTCGCCCCTTGTCGTTTCGACCGTCCCAAATTTCGTCAAACTCTCCCGTTGTTGTCCCTCCGCGAAGAGCGTCGGAGAGAACCGTTCGAACCAAATTCATTCCAAAATCAAATATACGAATAGTAACTTTTGCGGGCCAATAACCTATTGAATAATGTAATCTTACGACCTCCTGATTCGGCGCAAAAGGGTTTGGATATGCGTAGGTTGATTGAATAGAGGGAAGGGGTTGATCTGCGTGAAGGATGATCCATGAAGACCCGAATTCGTTCGCACTATTATCGGTAGTGATAGCAGTGCCATCGGCTCCGCCAAACCAAGTTTCATCACCAAGCACGTCGACGGAATAAAACTGAGAAGAGGTTATTCGTTGACTCGATTTCGCATCATAGATTGTCCCCGATCTCGTCCATGTTGTTCCGAAATCAGGCGAGCGATATATTCCGTCGTCAGTAACGACATAAGCAATGGAATCCATAAAGCCTAAGTTGTGAGCGAACTCGCCGAGGAGAGATGTTTTCCATGTCAGGCCGCTATCTGATGAAAAACTGACACCCCGTTTTTCATTCGGGTCGTCTGCATTCACTGTGCACGCCCACACAACGGATCTTCCCGCGAGTCGTTGGGTCCGCAACGCTACGACAAAATTTCCCGAAATAGGGGAGGTCTCATTTGTGTGATTGAACTTCACCCAGGATAATCCTCCGTCAGTAGTTCTGTTAATTCCCCCGGCGGTCCCGATCCAGACATGGGACCAGTTCTCCGCATAAACTGAAAATGCCCGGTGGTTGAGATTATTTTGCAGGCCAAGGTTTCCACCTACCGGCGACATGTCAAAGACAAGCGAATCATCGGGGGAGATGCTGTCAAGATTGTCCGGAGGGATAATAACTACTTGCCATGTTCTTCCCTTATCGGTCGATTTTCTTGCCATCCCAGCATATGACGTTATCCATACAGCGCTGTCAGTAGCTGCAATGTCATAGGTAATATTATTGATGTCCGTGGTGACGCCGAGCGCGCGAATAAAGCTCTTTGAATTATAGAAGAGAGTATCGACATTCTGGAAATCTCTCGGTTGCGGAATGACCGTCCACGACTCGCCCAGATCAGTTGAATACCTCAGGCCGCTGCCAACGGGAAGAGTGCTTCCATCGACTGTCGTTGAGTGCGCAGTTGCAACCCACACCTCGTTATTGTGAACCGCAACAGCCGAAACATCCTCTTCCCCAAATTCCGGCGTATTGAAATAGTTTTTCCATGTTAAGCCCCCGTCAGTGGATCTCGACAATCCTTTTCCGGTGCCTAACCAAATTGTCGCGCCCGAGACAACAATATCCGTCACGCTATTACTCAGAGGGACCGTCGAAGAAGTGGCAGCGGTGGATTGTTCGAGTTTGTAGGAATCGCCATTGAGCAATTGTGCCGTTGCCATGTCGCTCAGCGATATCATCAGGATAAGAATCGCCGAAGCGGTTATTCGAGAAATCATTTAAGATAAATCCTCTTAGTGATCACGTCGGAAGATTCGCCGGTTCTATCTGTTGCTACGAAAGAAAAGTCTCTGTACGTATTTTTGTCCGCCGAACTTGTTAACGGGATTGTCAACGCAAAGATACCATCACCTGCAACTGTATCTCCGCTGCGTAAGCCAAACGGAGCCTCCACAGAAACTCCGCCGTCATCGTACATAGGATATACTCCAACAACACTTCCATCCGGGCGGCGTGATGTAAAGCTGACTGAAGCAATATCCTCAAGCCCGTCTTGGTCCGAGACGGTCACTGAGGCGTTGATAAAGGTAGTGTCTGATCCACTAGGTACAAAGACCGTGTCGGGGAGAACAGGGTTTGAGATCGTCGGTCGGTGATTATTACTGTTTTGGATTGAAAGAGGTCGCAGAATAATGTTGCTTTGGTATCCCACACTATTCGTCGCTTGAAATTGAACGGTATAAGTGCCGATGTCTTCTTTATGAATGCTGAAATTGGCAGCCCCGGAAAAAACTCCATCGCCGGCAAGACGATCTGGCGCAATTCCATTGTCTACGAGAGCGCCCATTTCTATTGGATTACCAGAGGGGTCTATTATAGTGAACGAAATCCGGGATTGCTGGTCTACATTGCTCACTGTTGCAGATAATTGAAGTACCGTATCAATGACGTCTGTCGCCGAAACTGCTACTTCGTTGACGTTAATCAGAGCTGGAGTAACAGCCGTCAGACTAATAAATGGTGGTGGTACAGAATCGGTATCGATCAATCCCTTATTGGGCGTCTGGCAGCCGTCGGCCAAGAGAAAAAAAACTATAATAAAAGTATTCTTCATAGTCACAAAAAAACCGAGGACTGCAACAGTCGCTCGGTGGTTTCGCGCAGTTGCAGTCTTTTATTATTGGTGATTGGGGTGCACAACAACAATAAAAGAGTAGCAAATGCGTCAATAAATCAGTGCAATAATATTATTATTACATGAGTGTACTGAAATTCGGTGTGAATGTCAACGGGGTTTTCGCTATGTCCGTCGGCTCTTAAAAAGGAATGGTAAATGGAGTCGGAACAAATGACAGCACCAGAATACCAAACGTCATCCAACCGATTCTCCGTCGTCTCGAGTCCAAGGGAGATTCATCGATGACCGGGGGATGATCCAGTTTGACCAAGAAGAAGAGAATGATTGCCCAAAAGAGCCAGCCGGCCCAGCCGAAGGAGACTGGAATGTTGAGCATGGGGAGTAATCCCATAAGTCCGATAATAAGAAGCAGAACAAAAGAAATGCGGGCTATGGCTTTGTGATGCGTGCCGAACATGGTGTAAGCGAGGTGCCCACCGTCGAGTTGGCCCACCGGGAGGAGGTTCATCGCCGTAACGAAGATGCCGAACCATCCTGCACAGAGAAATGGGTAATGATACATCTCCGTCATGGGTGGAACGAATTGATTTGTGGGATCTGTAATTACAATTGAAAGAAAATTGTAAAGCAAAGAATTTCCGAATGACAGATCTATGCCGGACGGCGGATGCGCTTGAGTAAAGTAATCTGGGTGGATTGATAGGATAAATTCTTTTCCTGGAAGTGCAATAAACCCGTACGTCAAAATAACAAGAGTTGCAATGAATCCTGCAATAGGTCCCGCGACTCCAATATCGAACATAACTTTTCTTGACGGTATTGGAGATTTCGTTCTGATCACCGCCCCAAGCGTCCCGAAGTTTACAACGCTTGGAAGGTTGGGGAAAGGAATAAAGTACGGCAGCGTCGCGTCAACATTGTGGTAGCGCGCCGCAAAATAATGGCCGAATTCATGACAGCCAAGGATGAACAATATTGAAAGCGAGTAGGGGAGTCCAAAAAGGAAATTGCGTAGGTCAAAAGGGTCTCTGTTAAGCCATTGCACACCAGCGACAGTAAGAGTAAAAAAAGTAGCTAAGAATAAAAAAGCATGCAGCAGAATCTTCGAGGACTTCACTATATCACTAGCATTGGGGATAAATAAGTACTAATCATATAATGAATGTATGATTTTTTTTTAAGAAACAAAATGTGAATAAATTGAAGGAAGGTTTATTGAGTAAATTAGCTTCAAGGAAGTTAAACTTGAAATTCTAACCCTGTATGTTTAAGAGGCGAAAAAAATTTGATCAAAGCTATATACCAGTTCACGAGCGCGATTCTTGAAGAAGCGATTCGGATTATGGCTAAAGGTTTAAACAATAAAATAAGGGATTGTTGATTTATCATCATCTTCACATCCGGATTCTAATAATGACACGCAACTTTTAACAGAATTTTTGCGTAAAAGTAAAGCTTTCAAATATTTTTTCATTGAAAAATAATTAACTTAGATAAATTAAAACAAGCCTTGACAATGTAGAAAACATTGTCAAGGCTTGTGCTGTGGAAAGAGAATCACGACCAATAAGGTTTTGTTCCGATGTCCTATAAACTTGCAGATTCTAAAATCTAATCCGTCGCGAAATCAAGAAGGCCTAGGCGCTGGCTGTGGGTAAGTCGGATCGTTTGCAAAAGATACCGAAGGTCTCGGTGCCGGTTGTGGATAAGTCGGATCGTTTGCAAAAAATACCGAGGGCCTCGGCGCTGGCTGTGGGTAAGTCGGATCATTTGCTAAAGACTTTGGTAATTTTTCTCCAATACGGATTAAAAAGGTCCTCTGAGTGAATGTTACCCTTTGTTTTTCAATTGGAGATCTTTTAATTAAAGAAACTGATTCTGCGCGAGAAATGGCAAAGTTTGTGGCAACGATTAGAATAATTGTCACAATAATTGCCCTTACTTTCTTAACGTTTATTTTGTCTTGCATGGTACTTCTCCTTTGTGGTTTAGTGAACGTATAGTGATTACTCTATAATTAATTCGAACATGTTGGTAATATTTATTTATCGAAATTTAAAATTTGAGGATATCCATTTTAGATTATCAATAATTGGCTGCTTACTATTATTAAATTGAACAAACCTTAGTGATGTAAATCACAAACTTATTCGCAAAAAACATAACAAAAAAGCTAGCATTTGTCAAGTGAGAAAAATATATGGCTTAAATTCACAAAAAAAGGCCTATTTTTTAAAATCACTTTCACTTAATACATGTTTGCGCGCTTGACAAAAAGACCAAAAAGAACTAGATTAGGCTTAATGAAAAAGGGAACAAAAATACTCTCCGTGTGGGCAGGCGTTACAATTGGGATGGCTTTGCTCATTTTCAAATTTGAAGGCGAGCAAAGGGGTGACGTACCTTTCTTAGTAACATCAATTGAGTTTCTGGTTGGGCTCATTTCAATTTTCTTGGTTGTATCTGAACCAAATAGGAAGAACAAGTTTCTGTTTCTCAATTTTTCGCTATTTTTTACGCTGGGAATTTTAGCACTTGTTTCGAATTTGATTGGACCTATTATTTCTAAAATTGACCAATATTTTCCTTTTGTTCTCGTCCATTATGTAAAAGGAATTTATTATTTTGTTCTTGTATTTGCCATCGTTTACTTAGTCATCGATTCCTTATTTAGAGATTTTAGTGTAGTTCTAAAATATGCTACAACTACGCTGATTGTTGGCACCTTTTTCGCAATTTATTTTGGTGATTTTCTTGTCGATCCAAAATATGGGTACGAGACTGCAGATGTTCAGGATTTTCGATCTATAGATCATAAATATGCAGAAATACTACAAATCAGTGGAAAGAAGCCAACTCCGGAAGAGATTGCAAGTGAAATAACTTTGCCAGCATGGAGAGAAAACCAACGAGTGGGGAAATTATATTCGGAAAATAATCTTTTGCGAATAAGGGAAATATTTCCTTATCTCAGCGGTGACAATTATATGATATTATTGTACAAACCTATCAATTTGTACATTATTAAAATGAATGTAGTCGCATGTTTTTTTATCATTTTGTTTTTTGGCTATCAATATAAAAAAGATCCCCCTCAGGGAGCTTATGTCGATAAGATTATGTTTCTTTTAATGCTTTTCTGTTCCATGGAAATATTTCATGCGTGGAGTTCAATTCATGCGGTCGAGTGGGAAGAACTTATTCAAATATTTGTTATTGGCCAATATGTTACTATCTTTATACTGTTGATGATAGCTGCGTTTTTTGGATTGCGTTTGCGGTTCGTAACATCTGTCGCCGGAGAGTTTTATGAGAATGAATTGGTTCATAGCCCTCAACATATTACTCGTTGGCGCGATTGGCTTGATAATATTGTTTTACATTATTTTTTTAACCCGAAAGCGGTTACGGGAGTATTTTTTTCACAGCGCGCCAAAGAGTAAATTGGCGGTGCTTTTTGTGCAGATAGCTAAGTTTCTGAAAATACACTAGGGGGTGTTACTACATGAAAAACAATGGTATGACAGAACAAAGTCTGACATCTCAATATCCGATCATCGGTAAGAGTAAAGCAGTGGAGAGTGTGCGGAAACTCATCGCGAGACTGGCACGAACCCGGAACGATATTCTTATCATTGGTGAAGATGGAGTCGGCAAAGGAGCTATTGCCAAGAATATTCACTTCCAGAATTCCAACGGCAGTACCGAACTTCCGTTCGTTTCGGTCAACCTTTCCGTCATCGATGACAAAGAGATGGAGGCAATTCTTTTCGGGTTTGAAAGAGGCGCGGAGCGCTTACCATACACCTCCAAACGGGGAATATTTGAGATCGCAAATGGCGGCACGGTTCTCATCGAGGAACTTGAGGAAGCTTCGTTCCGCAATCA
Organism: Bacteroidota bacterium; assembly: GCA_035500675.1. GTDB lineage: Bacteria > Bacteroidota > Ignavibacteria > UBA10030 > UBA8401 > JAGVPT01. Next base: position 35,272 of record DATJXA010000118.1, read on the forward strand.
GATGAAGATTATGACGCTTCTTAATGAACGGAAAACCCGACGGATCGGCGGCGCGAAATCGGCACCCGTTGACATCCGGCTGATCATCACACTCAAGGACGAACCGAAAAATCTTTTTGAGAAAAGAAAAATAATTCCAGAGTTGTATCAGAAACTTGCTGAGTTCGAAGTTATATCGGTTTCACCACTTCGCGAACGAGCTGAAGACATCCCTTTGCTCGTAAAATATTTTGTTGGCGAAATCAGCAAGGAGCTGGCCCTCGGTGACATCGTGATCGATATCAATGCGATCGACGTGCTTGTGAGACAAACCTGGAGAGAAAACATTCGAGAATTAAAGGCCGTCGTTGATAAATCTGTTCTTTTCTCCCAAGGAGGACGGTTCACACTGCCGCCGGAATTAGTCGACGAGAAAACAGAAGTTGTCAAAATGATCAACAATATCATCGCTGGCCAGGAGTTTATTCTTGACCGTTCTTTGGACACGATTGAACGTGGAATTATCGAGCGAGCCCTCGATAGGTTTGGGTTAAATCAATCAAAGGCAGCACAATTTTTAGGAATGACGGAGCAAACGCTTCGTTACAAACTGAGAAGACTGGGAATAGTGAGCTCGCACCAGAGGGCTTGAGAGCAAATTCATTTCTAAAAAATAAATCCTGTCTCCGGTGAGACGGGATTTATTTTTTATATCTCGACAAGAAACCCCGCGGCACAATAGGATTCTTTGACGTTGTAGTATTCCCCGTGTATGCTGTATCCCGAGAAGTAACTTAAATAAACATCGACTCCCCGTTTTTCCCAATCCCCTAATTTCCAACCGATCTGAACATTGTGCCGCACGGATGTTTCCGTAATCTTTAAGACTGTGGCCTGGTATGACCAATAAAAATTAGAAATTTGAAAGCAAGGGAGATGATATTCAATGCCCGCATCGGCCTGAAAACGGGGAAGAGGTTTCGGGTCCACGTGGAATAGGTATGTTCCCCCAATATAAAGTCGGACGTTGTTCTTCAGGGAAGTTGGCTGTAGGGCGACCACTCCGTCAAGAAATTCTCTGCTGTAGACTACCGGTGGACGTCCGTCCTTCCACAATCCTTGGGTGTTGTCATAATGGCCGTCATCAAAATGTGCACTGATATGGCTGATTCGAAGTCTAGAGGAGAAAATCCCTGCCTCTATATTTTTTCTTGCGCTAAAATTTATCCCAAAAAAGTAATCGGATGCATCGACTGGAAAATGGAAATTTTTTTCACCTCTTAGCAGTGTATAAGTAAAAAAGTCTGCCCCCATTCCGAAGACCGCGCTCCCATCCGAAGGTTGATAACGAAGTAAGTCGATGGAATTCCCTATGTCAAGACGGAGCTTGTTTTTACCGAATTGGCTTAAAATTCCCGAACGTGGTTCAAAAGTATTTGCCACAAGAGGCCGGAACAACAGTTCACCGGTCGCAAATGTGACTTGACCTCGCTGCATACTGTCGCTGGTAGTCTGGGCGCTTGATAAATTCGCTATCACAATTGCAGAAAAAATTATCGCTGCTGAATGTTTTAAATTTATCATGATGCAATGATCCAGATTGGGTTTGTGTAGCAAATTCCTTTTCCGTTATCGTGAACGCCCCCTTCGGTAAATCCCTCGAAACGGATGTAGCAAGAAGCATGCGGCCGAGGAATTTCAAAATCAATTCTCACGTCAAAATAATATCGCGATACACATTGGTTTAATTTTTTGATAATTTCATTCCCGCTTCCAATAATTCCGATTATCAATCGAATTTCATGAAAAGATCCGAATTCTTCCGATGATTGCCCTGTTAATTGAATTTGCAATCTTTTTCCCCGGATGCTTTGGCCGAATGATGCGAGCTCCTGAAATTCGTTCGCCATTTTTGCTGCGATCACCGGGCCGTTTGTTATTGCGCTCCGGCCTTCACGCAATGATGTAAGAACCGAATCTTCAGATACGGCATCGCAAGTAATTAGTGTTCTCATCTTGGCGAAAAGTTGAAGATGGTTCTCACGCAGAGACACAAAGGGAATTCCGATCTGCCTAAATCGGTTGAAGTTCCCATGGGCATCATCTCCGGCCGCAATAAAAGTTCTTTTTCCGCGGAGGAGCAAAACTTTCCATTGTTCCAGCCCGTCCGCAAAGGCTTCGTTGATTACTCCGTTGAGTATTTGAATGCCGAAAAGTCCAGCTTCATTCATATCATCAAGACCCCATTCTCCTCTCCTGATGAGCAGCCATTGAAAAAAAGGAGCTCTTTCAGTCGGATGTCCTGCGTAAGCGACCGTCCCGCTTTCGACGGCATCCAGAATCTCCCGTATGGTGTGTTCTGCTTTTGTGTGAAACCATTTCTCCGCGCTATCGCCGCTGCCGTTAAAAAATTTCCTGGTTCCCCATAACAGGAGATGTACATTCCTGCGCATGCGGTTGAAGCACGATACTTCCTCGCCCCGAATAACGGCGAAGTCTTTATGTTGATCATTAATTTTGTCGATTTCCGACTGCAGTAATTTCCACTTTGGGAGGCTAGGGTCGTTGATCAAATAATTATCAATCCGATCGTCAAGATCGTACGAGTGATCGGTGACGCAAAAGAATGAAAGCCCCATCGACTTAGACATTTCAACCGATGCCTCAACGGGAGAGCCGAATTCAACTTGGTCGTCTGTATAAGACGAATGTGTGTGCGCGTCTCCCTGGATACACCCGGTTACTGTGGGTAGGGGGTTCCTGGATCGATATACGCGGAACTGTTTTCTTGAGGAAGTCCTGTAGTTGTCATTTCTGCACGTTCGGATTTTTCCACCGACGCGATATTCAAATGTGACATCAACGTCGAGGAATCCGAAGATTTCCTTGAGTTCTTTTTCTAATGTTACGCGGATAATTTTCCACCAGAAAGGTCGAGCTATGTGTTCCGGAAAATCGTTTCCCTCTACTGAGAGCTTATGTTCGTCTTGCCAGATATCGATTTTTACCGAAACCAGCTCGACGGGATAAGCGTTGCTATCTTTGACAATAAGAAGAATGGGAAGCGCTGCGTCTGGCTCAAGACGGTACGGTACGTCGGCTAAAATTTCAGGTTCGGCCTTTTTAAGGAGGCTGAAAAAGTATTTAAACCGATAGTGCGTTTCGGCATACATTAATGGGAGGTTGAAAACGGGAGGGATGATCATTTCAATGCCGCGGATATTTCTCGGTTACATAAAGCAACAAAACGGTCTATGGCGGAAATCAGCAAGCTATGGTTTGTCATGGGAGACGACAATCCTGAAAAATCCTCTATTTTCTTTAAGGCCTTTTCGAGAACGAATTCCTTTTGTTCGCACGTGAAGAAAATCTTCAACTCCCTAAACCGTTGAGCTAGATATTCCTGTTCAGTTTGTCCCGGCGTTGGGATGAGGATCGCCTTCTTCCCCAAGGCATCAAGGTCCATGATGGTGCTATATCCCGGCCGAGCGATGATTATTGCCGCCGCGGCCATTGCTTTGTTGAGGGCATCTGAATCGAGGTGCGAGACGACGATGCAGGAGTCCGAAATTCTGATCCGTTGATTTTTCTCAGGGATCCCTCGGACGAGCAAAGTTTTTTGTGGGATAAATTTCAATTGTTCGACAAGCATATTTTCGAACACTGTGCGCTGTGGCTCCGGTCCAGAAAGGACGACAAGGATTTCATATTCTTGCGACGGAGCTGAAATTCTTTCCATTCGTGAAAGCGGACCGACGAATTTTGCATTTTTTGGTAATGCAAAACCGTGGGAGAGTTTCCCTGATAGATTTTTCTCGCCGTCGAAATCAGGTATCCAGCACTCGGTGTATCGGCGGATGACGGCCTTATGAAGCCACCGAACAAATTGGGATGCCCATAGAAACGAGCGCGGCATCTCGATCGCTATTTGGTGCGTAACATATACAGAAGGAATTTTTTTTGTGAACAGGCCAAACCGATTATCCGAAACGATACCGTCGATCCGTAATTCTTTGTGTATTTTTTTCATTGCTCTGTGTTCGCGTAGGATCGATGCGATGATAGAGGGGAACTGCATGATGATACCAAGCGCCATGTTTCCTTTTTCGGGATAGGAAATCGATATGCCGGGGAGTCTAACCATCATCAGTGAAGGGAACTCTCGCTTTAACAATTCATACGGTCTTCCATCCGCGGCGACAATGACTTCGCAGTCATGTTTTCCCAATTCCCTGATTATCGGAATGCACCGCGTCGCGTGCCCCAGCCCCCAATCGAGAGGAGCAACGAGTATTCGTTTTTTAGAATTCATTTTGACGAATATTCTCTCCCTTTCCAGACAACTTTTCCGCCGAGGAATACCATAAAAGGGAGAGCAATGACATAAAGAATATAATAAACCTCGAAAATCGCGAAGTACTTTAATTGCGCCTGTTGTTTTGTCTTAAAGAGGGGAATGCTGACTAAGAAGAAGTCCGCGAACAATTTCCCCAAGACCGCAGTCAACAATATTCCATTCTGAATCTGCAAAACAAGTCCCAAAAGGACGAACGCGTGCATACAAAATGCAACCGCCATAATCAACAAGCCGCTTAGAGGCATATCTTTTCCACCGACTCCCCATCTTTTCTTTTGGCGAAAGAGATCCGAAGGCGACGAGCATGCGTCGCTAAATACAAGGGTTTTCTCGTCAAGCGGATAATGATATTCCCACCGACCGCTCCGGGTTATCGCCTTGAACAATGCAAAATCCTCAGTAACGCTGAATTTAATACCGCGGTACCCGCCAATTTCATCGTAAGCTGCTTTCCTAAAGGAAAAGTTATTACCGATGCAACTCAACGGATTTTTCAACGACATTGAGGCAGATGCAACTGCAAGAATGTATGCCCAGTCAAGCGACTGCATTCCCGCAAACCAACTGTCTGCATGAAGCAAGGTGAGCCCTGCAACGACTCCGACATTGTCGGTATAGTATTGAACCGTTCCCCGGACCCAAGAAGGGGGAACGGCGCAATCGGCGTCTGTCATCATAATAATTTCACCGGACGATACGTCGATACCCTGAGCAATGGCATTCGCTTTTCCGCGCAGCTGATCGATGCCCTGTTTCGCCGAAAGGGTTTTTACATTGGGATAGCTGCGCTCGAATTCGCGTAAAATGGTCGTAGTCCCATCCGTCGAATTATCGTCGATAATAATGATTTCAAGTTTATTTTTTGGGTAATCGAGAGCAACGAGAGATGAAATGCACCGTTTGATAAATCTCTCCTCGTTTCGGGCTGCCACCACTATCGACACTCTTGGCTCGCTGTCAACAATTGGATGATCATGAGTGGTAAGAATGCCGTAAATAAAAATGATGCATTGAACGGCGTAAAGTACGGCAACGAGTGAAAATATTAAGGCCATCAGGTCATAGATTGAAAATGAAATCCTTGCTCGCTGACGAGTGCGACGGTTTCGGAAAGGACCTTCGAGATGCGGGTTTCAGTAAGATCATTATCGTGAAACACTAAAATTGTACCGCCCGAAAGTTTCGAGACAGCGTTCGACACAACCTTCTCATCCGGCCAATCGCGGCGGAAATCCCCCGTCAACGTCGACCACATGACGATCGTGTAGCCAAGCTGTTTCGCTGCGGCAATGGTGTTCCAAGAAAAAAAACCAAAAGGGGGGCGGAATAATTTCAACGGCGTGGATCCGGCGCTTCGGATTTCATCCTCAGTACGCTGAATTTCATCCATGGTTTCCCGCTTTGAAAAAGCCATCGATCGAACGTGCGAATATGCGTGAATGCCGATGGCATGGCCGTCATCGGAAATTTGCTTCACAATCGTCTTGCGTTTCGCCACATTCGACCCTGTCAGGAAAAAAGTTCCCTTGATATTTTTTGCGCGCAGCACAGCCAGTATTTTTTGGGTTGCAGTTGGATGAGGTCCGTCATCGAACGTCAGGAATACATTCGGGGAATTCATTCTCCATATAAGAGACGGAAAAAGGAACTGATGCAGTTTTCCAGTATGAGAGATCATCGTCCGCGATTCTAAGCCTGCTGCGAGATTTCTCTCTGCATGTGTCTCCCTTTCCATTCGAAACTCCCTAAGAAAGTGCCGACAACTGCCGAGAGGATGACGGGGATATGTGCTAATTCCGACAAGAAAAAGTACGATAGCCTCTCGCGGATTTCTGTCAGCCGTCTGAATTTTAGAATGATATTGTAATCGACCGCCATCTTCAAGGCAAATGCCGGTAGAAGCGCTGCTAAGGCCGTCAGTGATGAACATGAAAGAATGGCCAGCAAAAGAATCGATACGTAGAATAAAAAGGAGGCGATCAAAAAGGCCAATGTTGATGCACGATAATTCGGCGTTTGGCCTGCCCAGCGCATTCGTTGCTGGAAGACGTTGCCCCAACTCGGAAGAGGCATTGTCGTAACATGTGTTTCCGGTTCAAATGCGAACTGCATCACCCAATCCGTTGTCGCAGCGATTCGTTGAGCCAATAACGAGTCGCTGCCGGAGTTTACATGGGCGATCGCCGCATATCCTCCAACAGCATCAAACGCAGACCGGCGAAATCCCATGTTGCTTCCGTTGCAATTATTGACAGATCCCAAACCGATCGCGCCTGCCCCGCACGCCGTTTGAGAGAAGAAATCCAAGTGCTGAAATCCATTCAAAAAGCTGCGAGTCTGCCCCTCATCTGAATACAATGTGACTCCGGAGACTGCACCGACATTCGGCTCAAAATGTTTTACCATGAACGACAACCATCGAGAACCGACTGTACAATCAGCATCGGTGGTAAAGATCAATTCGCTGGATGAATTGCTCACACCAAGGTTGAGTGCATTAATTTTAGGAGAGATCCCTTTGGGAGAATCTCGGACGGTCAACAATAAAATATGGGGGTACTTGTTTGTAAAGCTTTTTGCAATTTCGGCTGTACGGTCGGTCGAGTGATCGTCGATGACGATGATCCGGTATTTTTCCTTAGGGTAATCTTGGTCCACTAACGCAGTAAGGCAGCGCTCGATGTGCGCTTCCTCATTCCTTGCGGCGACGAGGATCGTGGCGGTGTACAATGACACATTAGTCCCTCTCCGCAAATTCGACAGTCCCTTGGCGAAGAGCAGAATCTGCCGGACATAGATCGCGCCGGCAGTAACGAGGATCGACAAAAGGAGAAGTAAAAACGGATTCATTTTGCGACGGGTCTCAGTCTCGAAGTCTTCATTCTCATGATAAACAGCGCACCGATAAGACTGGGCAAAAGAATGTTAACGGTGAACACACACAGAGAAGCGTTTAAAGCCGAAGCGGCGGAGACTCCTGCGCGCGAGAAGAAAAAAATGGCGCTGCTTTCGCGGACGCCGAGGTCGCCGATCGAGATCGGCAGGATTGCCGACTTGACAAAAAGAATGTTCGACGTACAGAGGGCGGAAACCGCAAAAGAGACCGGTTCAAACGCTCTGACAAAGACGTAGTATTGAACAATTACGACGAATTGAAAAAGGATCGTCAGAAGGAGTAACACACGCGCTTGTCGACGGTGAAAGACATCCTTTACGAAGAGAAAACTCGCAACTGCTTTATATTTGCGGACCTTGTGCAGTACAAGACGCAACAGTCTCTTCAGAAGGTCGGGATAAAGCACGACAATCAGGAAGGTAAATACACAAGCGATGACTGCGATGGTCAAAACAGGCGACCAATAGTTTGGTAGAAAAGTTTTGCAAAAAAGCCACATGCCGATCATCCCTACGATGATCGTGACCGCAAGAACGTAAACCTTATCAATGAGGCTCACTGCCAGCACCTGAATCGACTTCAACGAGGATAATGAAGCCACTCTGCCTCCGTGTTCGCCTACTTGTCCCGGTGTAAAGAAACCCGCCGAATAGCCGACCAGCAGCGACGACACAATTTCTTTGTCTGAAATGTCGCTGGCAATCAATCGCAGCAAATATCTCCACCGGAAAAACTGAACTCCGACGTTTACGACAACAAGTGCACTCCCAATCGCCAAGAAAACGACATTTGCTTGTCGGATTGAATGGATCAGCGCTTTGAGATCTACATAAAGAACGAGCGCAGTGAGCAATCCGAGACCAACAACGATCTTGAGGATGGTCGTCACTCTGGGATGAAGCCGAATATTCCGGATTTTTTCGATGGCGCTGTTTATGTCTTGCTCTCTTTCCAGACAAACGTGCCGAATACGCCGAGCGGACCGATAAAAGAATTATAGAGGACCGAAGCGATCTCGAGAGGAACCAGTGACCGGACCAGCTTGCGGTCGCCGAATAGCGCCGCTCCTCTTGAAATGGTCCAACCATCGACAAGCAATTTTGCTGCCACGGCCGCTGCTCCGATTGCAGGGGATACAAAAATGGTAAGAAAAGAAAGTGCGTTAAACGCATGAACCGTTGCGAACACGACCTTCATCCGACCGGGGTAGAATTTTCCCGCAGAAAAATGCCGCTTTCGCTGGTTAATGAAAGCGCGCAACGAAGCAGGGGGCGCTGTCTCTACATAGCTTTGCGGAGAAAGCATGTACCGGATATTCCACTGGGTTTCCTTTTGCACAAGCTGAAGGAACAGGTCGTCGTCGCCGCTGATGGAATTCTTTATTTTTTCGAAACCGTCAACCTGTGTGAAAATGGATTTGCGGTAAGAAAGATTTCTGCCTGTGCACAGATATGCCCGGCGTAAACCAATTCCCGCCGCCGCTCCGAACGAATTTTTCACTTCAAGATAACGCACAAAGAAATTTCCCCACCGTTTCTTCATCGATGCGGGAAATTGCTGTTCTATGGGAGAATAACCGGCAACTACTCCGGTATCGGGCAGGAATTCTCTTGCAATTGAGGCAAGCCATTGTGGAGGCACAACACAATCTGCATCCGTAAAAGCGAGAATATCGAAGCCGCTCCGGCGGATACCTTCGTGCAGAGCATTTTTCTTCGGGGGCAGGTCGGAGTCGAGATGCGTTATTGGCGCCAACGAGACAAACGGATAAGAAAGGGCATAGTTCTTAACGATCGCGGCAGTTCCGTCGTCGGAGCGGTCGTCGACAACGATGACTTCATATGCGTTTTTTGGATAATCTTGTTGAACCAACGATTGCAGGCATTTTCCAATCATAGCCTCTTCATTGCGTGCGGCTACAATGACCGAGATCGGGGGCTTGTCCTCCGAAGTTTCCTGCTGCCGTGCGACCAAAACTTTTATTCCTTTAAGGGCAAAGAGATGCAACCCAAGATAGCTTAAAAAGAGGAGGGTGAGAATCAATGAGAGTGCAATATCGAGGCTCATATAAAATAAAAATACGCAAATCGGGATTGCGAAGCAATCTCTCTTTCGAGCGCAATACCTTGCATCTGCGCGTGTTTTGCGGTATATTTGCATTCATTCGCTCCCACCTATGGAACATCTTGTCATCGGTATTGCAGGCGGAACGGGCTCCGGCAAAACCACCGTTACGCAAAAAGTTCTCGAACGCCTGCGTGTTCAGGAGAACGTCGTGGTCATTCAGCATGATTCATACTATAAAGATCTTTCGGAATACCATGGAATGACCCCGGACAAAATTAATTTCGACCATCCCGATTCCCTTGAAACGTCGCTGCTGGTTCAACATATACGCGATCTCACTCGCAACATCCCGGTGTTACAGCCGCTGTATAACTTCACTACGCATTCACGGATGAAGGAGACTCGGCGGCTGGAGCCTCAGGATATTATTATCATAGAGGGGATTCTCATCTTCGTGGAAAAAGAACTGCGCGACCTCATGGATATCAAGATCTTTGTCGATACGGACGCCGATGAACGCCTCCTTCGCCGGATTCGGCGTGATATTCTCGAGCGAGGCCGCTCGATCGATTCTGTGATGAACCAATACATTACGACGGTGAAGCCGATGCATCTGGAATTTGTCGAGCCGAGCAAGCATTGGGCGGATATCATTGTACCCCGGGGCGGCGATAATCTTGTCGCAATCGATATGGTCGCCGTGAAAATTGAAACTATGCTACGAAATAAACACGAAATATCTCAAAAACCACTCTGAAGGAGAATCGTATGCCAGATGAGATGACGAAAACTGCATCGCCAACACAATGGAAATGGGTCCTCATTGGCGTCGGCGCCGGAATCATTATTATCGGAGGATCGTTCTTCATCGTCGCTCCGACATTCCACAGCACGGCTATCCAATCGCTCGTTGTGTTGATCGGGTTTGTGGTGACAGGGGCGGTCGTCGGATATTTTTCCCCGGGCGTGACAATCAAAGAGGCGTTTTTTGCCGGGCTCATATTGATGTTTGTTTTCGCCCTCCTATTCAGTCTGACGTCTCTCGGGGAAGGACAGAGTACGCAAATGATCGTCCTTCTTCTTTTGTTCAGCGGAATTCTTTCTCAAGCAGGCGCGTGGATGGGAGAAAAATTACAGGGAAGTTTTGATAAAAATGTTGAAGAGGCAAAGAACGAGGTTGGCTTTCAATGGAAGTGGGTATTTGCCGGATTGGCTCTAGGCTTGGTGCTCAATGTGCTGTTCGTTTTTCTCCTTGCCCCGTTGTTCAATATTAACTTGAACGTTATTCACATAGCTTTCTCCGTGAGCTTTGTCCTTCTGGGATTCATCATCGGTTACAAATCTCCCGGCGTGACGTTGAAGGAACCGGCCGTTGCCGGAGCTATTGCAGTGCTCGGAGAATGGCTTTTCATCCAATACGGGATTCAGTTACCCGTGCCGTTGGGCTATATCGCCTTCGGCGTTGTGGAGGGATTTCTCCTTACGCTCTTCGGCGCATGGCTGGGTGAACGATACCAACTTGCGAAAGAATCGAAAGCGAACGCCGCATGAAGTGCGGAAAATTTGGCCTCGGAATGATTTGCTTTGTTGAAATCGTCTAGTTCTTTATAACTGCTCGCACAACGTCCGCGTAAACGACAATTCTCGATAGGAGGGCTTGTATGGCAAAAAAGAAAGTTTATGTCTTAGCAGGAACGCACAAAGGAGCGTTCATTTTTTCTTCCGACCAGGATCGGAAAAAATGGAGCTTGAAAGGTCCGTTGCTTAAAGGGGCCGACGTCAACGAAGTCATTCTGGATACACGAGGAGATCCCACGTTGTATGCGTGCGTTAATTCTTACTGGTGGGGTTCCGACGTGCACGTCAGTAAGGATATGGGGAAGACCTGGAAACAATCGGAGTCGGGAATTAAGCTCGACGAAGCATCCGGTAAGACCATCGCCCGCGTTTGGCATATTGCCCCCGGGCCGCAGGATGAACCGAATACCCTCTATGCAGGAGCGGATCCCGGAGCTTTGTTCAAAACGACCGACGGCGGTAAAACGTGGAACGAGGTCAAAAGTCTCACAAATCATCCAACGCGCCAAAAATGGAACCCCGGCGCCGGCGGATTAATGGTGCACTGCACGACGTTCGACCCGAAGAATTCAAAAAAGATTTTCGTAGGGATCTCTGCTGCCGGCGTGTTTTGCAGCGAGGACGGCGGCGCATCGTGGGAAGCCCGCAACAAAGGAGTCTTAGCCGAATTTCTTCCCGAAAAATATCCCGACGTGGGCCAATGCACGCATCACCTTGATGCACATCCTTCAAAGCCGAACGTCCTGTATCAACAAAATCACTGCGGAGTGTATCGAAGCGACAACGAAGGACGAGAGTGGGTAGATATCAGCGAAGGGCTTCCATCGAGGTTTGGATTCCCGTTGCAGGTTCATCCGCACGACCCCGACACTATTTATGTTATCCCTGAGCAAGGGGCTGAGTTCCGAGGTCCGGTAGACGGAAAATTCGGAGTCTATAGAAGCAAGAACCGAGGCGAACGTTGGAAGAAACTGTCCAAGGGTTTGCCTGCGCGAAATGTCTATGCGCACGTTCATCGTCAAGCGCTGACGGCAGACCATTGCGACCGTGCAGGAGTCTATGTCGGCACTAGCGGCGGCCAGATCATTTACAGCAGGAACGAAGGTGATTCATGGCATGTGCTGGCCGATTGGCTTCCCGCAGTTTATGCAGTGCGGACCGCTGTCGTGTAATTCTCTGTCGGAGATCCTTACAATAATTATTATCGAGAACTTGTGGAGCGATTGTTTCCTTTCTAAAATCGGAAGGGAGACGACCTTCAACTGCAGGTTGATTCTCGGCCAAGAAACCCATATATTTTATAGGTTTTAGGTTAATCTTACATGCTGACGGTTCAATGCCAAACAAAATTCATAAAAATCCTTCCAAAGAAGTTTCTGCGGCCTACCAAAAATCGGTTCTCCCGAACGGCATTCGGGTCGTCAGCGAAGAAATTCCCCACGTAAAATCCGTCTCCATCGGCATTTGGATCGACACCGGCTCTCAGAATGAAACCGAGCTGACGAACGGCGTTTCTCATTTTGTCGAACACATGGTGTTCAAAGGGACGGAGCATCGATCGACTCAACAGATCGCGCGCAGCCTCGAGTCGGTAGGGGGATATTTGAACGCGTTCACTACTAAAGAGCATACGTGCTACTATGCCCGCGTCCTTGACGAATTCACCGAGCTTGCGGTCGATGTCCTTTCCGACCTCGTCCAATTTCCACTCTTCCCGGAAAAGGAAATTGAAAAGGAGAAGAAAGTTGTCCTCGAGGAGATCAAGAACGCCGAAGACGACCCCGACGATTTGATTCACGACTATTTTGAGACGGATATCTATTTCGGCCATTCTCTGCGATTTCCCGTTCTTGGCTCCGCCCGAAATATCAAATCGTTTGCCCGACGGGACCTTCTTCAGTATGTAAAGAACCGTTATGCATCGGACAATATCGTCGTTGCCGCCGCGGGGAATATTTCTCATGCAAAGTTTGTCTCCTTCGTCGAGAAGTATTTCACGCTGAACCGAAAAGCCCCTAAAGTATCGAAGCAATCAAAGATACCATCGGTCAAAAAGAAATTGCGGGAATACGAAAAGCCGATCCAGCAGGCTCATATTTGCACGGGGACGGTCGGCTATAGTGTCTACAGTAAATCGCGCTTTCCATCGCTCGTCCTCAACACCCTTCTCGGCGACGGAATGAGCTCACGCCTTTTTCAAAATATCCGCGAACGTTATGGTTTCGCGTATTCGGTCTATTCCTTCCTTAATATGATGCGCGATACCGGATCTTTTGGCGTCTATATCGGGACCGACAAGACCCATATAGAAAAATCGCTTGATCTGATCTTTGGAGAATTGCGCGGGTTGACGAAGAAGGGAATTTCGAAGGCAGAATTAGAACGGACGAAGGCGCAGCTGAAAGGGAACATGCTCCTCGGACTCGAGAGCACCTCGGCGCGCATGATGCGGCTGGGGACCGGAGAATTGTATTTCGGCGAGTTCACCGAGTTGGGGGAAATTTCCAAAGAGATCGATGCAGTGACGATCGATGACGTCAGTCATGTCGCTCGACAGCTGTTCAAAGAAGATTCGTTTTCTACGATTATTTTTACTCCTTCGGGAAATTAGCGGCTCCGGATCGAAAATTTCATCGTATGCTTTCCAAGAAAAATATTAACCTGAACTTACTGAAAGCGGAATACGCCGTTCGCGGCCCCGTCGTCGATCGGGCGCAACAACTCGAAGAACAGGGAAGAAAGATCACATACTGCAATATCGGCAATCCCCAAGCGCTGAAGCAAAAACCACTGACGTATCTTCGCCAGATCCTCAGCCTCATCGAATATCCCGAGTTGATCCAGAAGAAAGAAAGCGAAAACATTTACCCGAAAGACGTTTTAGCAAGAGCGGCATCGATCCTAAAAAAACATCCTTTCGGCACGGGTGCATACTCCCAGAGCGCAGGCGTTCCATTTATTCGTCAAGCAGTGGCCGATTTCATTGAACGTCGCGACGGCATTAAAGCGAATAAGGATGATATTATTCTGACCGATGGAGCGAGCAAAGGAGTTCAATCCGTCCTCCTCGCTTTGTTGAAGGATGCGAACGACGGGGTCATGATTCCAATCCCGCAATATCCTCTGTATAGCGCAACGATCGCGCTCTACGGCGGGAAACAAATTGGCTACTATCTCGATGAAGAAAACGGTTGGCAGTTGAGCGAGCGGGCGCTTAATGAGAGTCTCGCATCCGCAGTTCGCGACGGCATACATCCGGTTGCGATCGCAGTGATCAATCCGTGCAACCCTACCGGAACGGTATTGTCGCGGGAGAACATCCAAATGATCGTCAGTTTTGCGCGCGCACATGGCCTGGCGATTCTCGCGGACGAGGTGTATCAGGAAAACGTTTACAGCGCGGACAGCAGGTTCTATTCGTTTGCAAAAGTGATCCATGGGATGAATGAACGCGACGTCCCGCTGTTCAGCTTTCATTCAATTTCAAAAGGGCTGCTCGGTGAATGCGGACATCGGGGAGGCTACGCCGAGTTCAGAAATATTCCTGACGAGGTCCGAGCGGAGCTCATTAAGCTGCAGTCGATCAGCCTTTGTTCCAACCTTTCGGGACAGATAGCGACCTACATCATGGTCGCTCCTCCTAACCCCGGGGATGAGAGCTACGCGCTGTTCACAGAAGAAAGAAATGCCATCTACTCTTCGCTGAAATCGAAAGCCGAATTGTTGGGCGAAGGGATCAATAAGATCAAAGGTATGTCCGTCGTAATTCCGGAAGGGGCGATGTATGCGTTCGTGAAGTTCGAACTTCCTTCCGAACCTCATGTCGATGTGAAGGCGATGTCGGGCGAAGCGCGCCGGGCATACGAAGCGCAGAGGGATACCGACTATTGTCTTGCCCTGCTCGATGAGACCGGCATTTGTGTCGTACCGGGTTCCGGGTTTGGCCAAGCCGCCGGGACGCTCCATTTCCGGACGACGATCTTGCCTCCGAAAGATGAGATCGA
>DATJXA010000119.1:0-50043 GCA_035500675.1 Bacteroidota bacterium
GTCGATAAAATAAATCCGGTCTGGATTGCACAAGTTTTGAGCCACTTAAAATTGACAAACCTGCGGCTCGGCTTCATTATCAATTTCAATGTTGTTGTTATCAAAGATGGAATCAAAAGGATCATCCTATAATTCTTTTAGCGCTTTCGTGCCTTTGTGGCTTAATATTCTGAAGGTCCATTGCCAAATAGCAGTATCCAATATTCATAAGGTGTAGCAATGCCGCTCGATAAAGATCTGCAATCTGTTCAGGAAGTCCGCGAGCTTCTCGCCAAAGCAAAGGAAGCGCAACTTGCCTTCCGTGCATTTTCGCAGGAACAGGTCGATGCAATTGTGAAAGCGATGGTTGACGCAGGATTCGCCGAATCCGAACGGCTCGGGCGACTGGCGCATGAAGAGACTGGATTTGGTAAACCTGACGATAAGAAGAAGAAAAATGAATTTGCGACAAAGAGAGTGTACGAATCGATCAAGGACCTGAAAACGGTCGGCGTCATCCGCGAAGATAAAGAGAAGAATATTGTCGAAATCGGCGAACCGATGGGAGTCGTGGCGGCGTTGATTCCATCGACAAACCCGACATCAACAGTGATGTTCAAAGCGATCATCTCCGTCAAGGGCCGCAACGGGTTTGTCGCGAGCCCGCATCCCCGTGCCGCCAAGTGCACTGCCGAAGCTGCGCGGATCGTGTCCGACGCGGCGGAACGCGCCGGAGCCCCGCACGGGCTTATCTCATGCATGTCGGTCCCCTCGATCGAAGGGACAAACGAATTGATGAAACACAAACTCACCGCAGTGATCCTTGCAACAGGAAGCAACCCCATGGTTCGCGCTGCTTACAGTTCGGGGAAGCCTGCCCTCGGCGTCGGATCGGGAAACGTGCCGGCATTCATCGAACGTTCGGCGAACATCGGGAAGGCCGTTGCCGATATCGTGTCGGGAAAAATGTTCGACTGGGGCGTGCTCTGTTCGACCGAGTCGGGCGTCATTGTCGATTCTCCGGTCAAATCCAGGGTCGCTGACGAGTTTAAAAGGCTCAAAGCATACTTTGTCAATCCTGATGAAAAAGAAAAATTGAGCAGAACGATGTTCGACCTCAAGGGAGCGATCAACCCCGAGATCGTAGGGAAATCGCCGGCTGCCATTGCGCATGCTTCTGGATTTACCGTCCCGCCGGACACCTCTTGTCTGATCGCTGAACTGCCCGGCGTCGGACGAGAATATCCGTTGTCCCGGGAAAAATTGTCTCCAGTTCTTTCGATGTTCACCGTCGACGGCTGGCGTGAAGGATGCGAGCGGTGCATCGAGATGCTTGAGTTCGGAGGGCTTGGCCACACGATGGTGATCCATTCGTCCGACCGGGACATCATCATGAAATTTGCGCTAGAAAAACCGGCCTGCCGCATTCTCGCAAACACACAAGCTGCCCTCGGCGCAGTCGGCTATACTAATGAACTCCTTCCATCGATGACGCTCGGTCCCGGAACGTTCGGCAAATCGATCATCTCGGAGAACGTCTCCGCAAAGCACCTCATCAACATTAAACGGCTGGCGTTTGAGACGCGGCCTATAAACAAAGAATCCGGACCCCAAACCCCAAACTCCGAACAACGAACCCCGAACCACGAACCTCGAACTCCAAACCCCGAACCACAAACCAAGAACTCCGAACTTAAGACTCACAGCTGGCTCGAAGAAATAGACGAACGGATCCGATTGAAAGCCGGAAATCAGCCGACATATTCCAAGGCATCCGTTGAAGAGAAAACTATGAAGGAAGAAAGCAAAGAAGCGAAATATGGGTCTGGGATGACGGCTGAAGATGTGGAGAGGGTGATGAGAGAATTCAGGAGATAGATAAAAAGTTAAAGTGAAAAATAGAAAATGAAATATTGCGATAATGAATTTTGAACTTTACCCTTTAATTTTGCCCTTTGGAGTTTTAACTTTAAACTTTCAGAAACTGCCCCGCTCCTTCTACACCCGCCCCACTCTGCGTGTTGCAAAAGATCTCCTCGGAAAGATCCTCGTTCGAAAAATCGGGAAGACCATCCTTGCAGGAAAAATTGTCGAGGTCGAAGCATACTTAGGTTCAAAGGACCCGGCAAGCCATGCATACCGAGGGCAGACCAAAAGGAATGAAGTGATGTTCCGGGAAGGAGGTCATCTGTACGTCTATTTCACATACGGAATGCATTTTTGCGCGAATGTGGTTACGGGAAGAGAAGGGATCGCCGAGGCGGTGTTGGTACGGGGCGTCGAACCGCTAGAGGGGATCGGAAGGATGAAAAAAAACAGAGGCCTTCAATCAAGTGAAGAGAATCTGACAAACGGGCCGGCTAAATTCTGTCAGGCGTTTGACATCGGAAGAGAACAAAACGGGGCCGACCTTCTGGGAAAAGAGATATTCATCTGCGATGCAAAACGCACTTCAAGGGCTCTCATCTGCACCTCAACTCGTATTGGAATTACAAATGCACAGGACCGGCGCTGGAGATTCTTTATACGGGAGAATAAGTGGGTGTCAAAGAGTAAAAAGTGAATATGGCTGTATCACTTCGAGGAGAAACTTTTCAGTTAGAGCGCAAGCATCAAACTTGTAACTTCCAACTGTAATTTTGCACTTTTAATTTTTAACTTTTAACTGCCTTTTGTCCTATCGCAAGCTCGTTTTTAAGGTATCTCCCCGTGAACGATGCTGCATTGCGACTCACCTCTTCCGGCGTTCCTTCCGCAACGATCGTCCCGCCATCCGCTCCTCCTTCGGGACCAAGATCGATGATCCAGTCGGCAGTCTTAATAACATCGAGGTTGTGCTCGATAACGATCACCGTGTTTCCCTTATCGACAAGTTTGCTTAACACGGAGAGAAGCATTTTGACGTCGTCGAAATGTAAGCCCGTCGTCGGCTCGTCGAGGATATACAAAGTATTTCCCGTCCCTACTTTAGAAAGCTCCGTCGAAAGCTTGACTCGCTGGGCCTCGCCACCCGAAAGCGTCGTTGCCTGTTGGCCGAGGCGGATATAGCCCATACCGACGTCGAGCAGCGTCTGAAGCTTTCGTTGAATACGGGGCAGCTCGCTGAAAAAAACTAAGGCCTCTTCTACCGACATCTCCAATACGTCTGCGATCGATTTCTCTTTGTAATGCACTTCGAGGGTCTCACGGTTATAGCGGTTCCCCTTGCAAACATCGCAGAGCACATAGACATCCGGCAGGAAATTCATTTCGATTTTCCTCACGCCGTCTCCTTCGCAGCTTTCGCACCGTCCGCCTTTTACGTTAAAACTGAAACGTCCTGCTTTGTAGCCGCGGATCTTCGCTTCGGGAAGTTGAGTGAAGAGGTCGCGGATCATGGTGAACATGCCGGTGTACGTCGCAGGGTTTGAGCGCGGCGTCCTCCCGATCGGGGATTGATCGATATCGATGACTTTATCGATCTTCTCCACACCGCCGAGCGATGCGTACGGAAGCGCGCTGATTTTTGTTTTGTAGAATTTCGTTGAGAGGATCGGGAAAAGGGTCTCGTTAATGAGCGATGATTTTCCGGAACCGCTCACGCCCGTCACGCACACGAATGTTCCGAGCGGAACTTTCACCGTGACGCTCTTGAGATTATTCCCCGTTGCGTCTTTTAACGTCAAAAATTTTCCGTTCCCTTTCCGGCGAGTGGCCGGGATATCAATTTTCTTCTTCCCTTGGAGGTAGTCAATTGTCGAGGAATTGTTTGGAGTGCTCTCTAAATTCCTAATTCCTAATTCATCATTCCTCATTCTCAGCTTCCCCGGCTCCCCTACCGCGACAACCTTCCCTCCATGCTCGCCAGCTCCCGGGCCGAGGTCGACGACAAAGTCGGATTGTTCGATCATCTCCTTATCGTGTTCGACGACAAGGACCGTATTCCCAAGGTCGCGGAGATTTTTGAGCGAGTCGATCAATTTGATGTTGTCGCGCTGATGGAGTCCAATGCTCGGCTCGTCGAGGATGTAGAGGACTCCGACAAGCTGCGACCCGATCTGTGTTGCGAGCCGGATCCGTTGAGCTTCCCCGCCCGAAAGAGTGCGTGCTGCCCGGTCAAGCGTAAGGTACCCGAGACCGACGTTGACCATGAATTCGATCCGCTGGCCGATTTCCTTCAAGATCTGCCTCGCAATTTCCGTCTGCCTCGGCGGAAGCTTAAGCTTGGCGAAAAATTCACGGGCGTCGGTAAGTGGAAGCTGCACGACTTCCGCGATATTGACGTTGCGGCCCGAACTCGCATCCTCCAATTTTATCGCAAGACTCTCCTTTCGGAGCCGTCCTCCTTCGCACACGGTGCACCGCGTTGTGCTCATGAACCCTTCCACCCACTCGCGGATCTTCGGAGAGGCGGTTTCCGAATAATAATTCTGCAGCATCCCGAATATCCCGCTGAACCGGTGCCGATAAATGATCGGCTTTCCCTTGTCGCGTGCGTACTCCACTTCAATTTTTTCTTTGCCGGTCCCGTAGAGGAGTTCTTGATATGCTTGTTTCGACAGCGATTGGAGGGGCGTATCAAAATCGGCGCCGTGGCGTTTAAGAACTGCACGCACCTGATTGAAGAACCACGTCTGCCGAGGTTTTCCGAGCGGTGCAATTCCCTCTTCACTCACAGACAGCTTTGAATCGGGAACGATCAACGAGAGGTCGAACTCTTTCTTTTCTCCCAGCCCCTCACATGCCGGACACGAACCATAAGGTGTGTTGAAGGAAAATGAATTCGGGGCGGGCTCTTCGTAGCTGGTCCCGCAGGTCGGACATGAGTAATGTTTGCTGAAAAGACGGTCGACCGATCCGTCGTTGACAATAAGTACGCCGGAACCGAAGTTAAGCGCGACTTCGACCGAATCCGCAATGCGTCCCCTGCTCTCTTTTTTTACTGCAATGCGGTCAACAACGATCTCGATATCATGGACCTTGTAACGATCTGCTTTCATCCCCTTTGAAATTTCCTTCACCTCGCCATCCACTCTCACGCGGAGAAATCCGTCCTTGACGATCTGCTCGAAAAGCTCGCGGTAATGGCCCTTGCGCCCTTTGATCACCGGGGCAAGGATGTAGAGCTTCGACCCTCCCTGCAGCCTCATGATCGCGTCGATGATCTGATCGACGCTCTGCTTCTCGACCCTTGTGCCGCAATTGATGCAGTACTGAACGCCGACGCGCGCGAAGAGGAGTCGAAGAAAATCGTAAATCTCCGTGACCGTCCCGACTGTCGAACGGGGGTTGTGGCTTACGGTTTTTTGTTCGATCGAAATAGCCGGGCTCAACCCCTCTATGTAATCAACGTCGGGCCGCTCCATTAGCCCGAGGAATTGGCGCGCATACGCAGACAGACTTTCGACGTAGCGGCGCTGGCCTTCTGCATAGATCGTATCGAAGGCAAGACTCGACTTCCCGGATCCTGAAAGGCCGGTGATCACGACAAGCTTATCGCGGGGAATCTCAACGTCGATATTCTTGAGATTATGCTCGCGCGCTCCCTTAACAACGAGAAGGTTCTGTTCTGGCATTGCGATCGTTTAACGGGCGATTTTGTCTATTGCGTCGGCGTAAAATGCGGCCTAGAAAGTAAAAGATATTCATTGAGGGGGGAAAATGCAAAGCAATTCTCAGCCAAAATTCCGGCATGAAATGAAAAACCCTTCTCGTTATACGGGAAGGGTCATCATAAAGCGCTCAAGCGATATTGCGACCGTGTCTGCTTGGCTCAGAATCTGAGCAATCTGAAATCTGAGCTAAATCAGAGCAATCTGAGCAATCACTTCACTACTCGTAATTGAAAGGTCAGGTTTCGCAGCGGAAAAATATTTGATAAACGGTTCTCGTAAAAATCTTGGCGTCTGTTTGCAAACGAGACAACCATTCGATCCAGCCAATGCCGTAGATCTACGTCGCGATCGAATTCCACTGAAACCAATTCGAACCGGGCAGGCGAATACCGAAACCCGGCGTTCGCCGTTCCTTCGATAAAATAATCGAACGAATGGACGCCAAAAAAATGCCTATGCGTCGGGTCTGTGTTCGCCTGACGGTGCGCATAAAATGGAACTACGATCGTTACAAGCGCGGAAGGCGTCGCGATGCGGTGAAGCTCCTCCATCACTCGAACGACATCATCGAGGTGCTCCAACACGTTGTCGGCAATGATTTCGTTGAATCGATTTGGCTGAAAAGGATAAGGAAATCGATTGAGGTCATGGATAACGTCCGCATGCGATCGAGGGTTGACATCGATACCGATCGCTCCCGGTCGTTTTCTCAAGCCACAACCGAGATCAAGCATGGCAGGCGTGGGCGCCTTTATCGATTTCCTGTTTCTCATCCCAGTTTCTTTCGCTTATTAAGGTACTGGAACAATGCGGCATCGAATGGCGTCGCCGTATCCAAAAGCACATAATCGATATTATTCTCGCGGCATTCTTTTTTGTAACGTTCGAGAAAAGACCGCATATCCTGCTGGTACGCGCGTTGCACGTGGTAGGGCTGAGTCGTCAATTCTTCGGAGGTTTCAAGGTCTTTGAACACTGCGTCTCCCCCGAAAGCAAAAGAGCGTTCGAGGGGGTCAAGCACTTGCATGACGAGGACATCATGGTGGTGATGACGAAAATGTTTGAGGGCCGCCATCACCTCGTCCGGGTTATCGAACAAATCGCTCACGACGATCACAAGTCCGCGGCGCGTGATACGTTCCGCCATCCGATGGAGCGAGACCGCCGTGCCGGTCCTCTTCCCTGCGGTCACATGTTCGAGTTCGATCAGAATTCGTTGAAGATACGCTTTGGTGGCGTGAGGAGGAAGAGTGAATCGGATCGCCTCGTCGTAGACCGTCAAACCGACTGCATCCCGCTGTTGGACCATCAAATACGCAAGTGCGGCAACAACATACGACGCATACTGCAACTTTGAGATCCGTTCGACCCCGGGCGTACTCCCGTCAGACGCAAACGACATCGACGAGCTCGCATCCAGAATAATGTACGATTTGAGGTTTGTCTCCTCTTCGTACTCTTTGATATAGAAACGGTCGGTCTTGCCGAAGACCTTCCAATCGATGCTGCGTATCTCGTCGCCCGGCATATACTGTCGATGCTCTGCAAACTCGACACTGAAGCCGTGGTACGGACTCTTATGCATGCCCGTAATAAACCCTTCGACGACCATGCGCGCGCGCAATTCCATGTTCGCCAGTTTTGAAACGACGTCTGGCCGAAGATATTTCAGCGTTTCTTCCATCGCCCCTTCGGCAATGTTTTTTTCGACTGCGCGTCTTGCTTTTCCTCTGCCGCCTTCTTTATCGCCATAATTTCATCCGGCGTCTTCCCAAGATTGTCGATCTCAAACTTTGCGGATGCCGCGAGTTCATGATTGGGAAATTTGGCAATGAACTCCTCGTACGCCATCCGCGCGCTGTCGGTCATTTGAAGGTTGTTGTTGTAAATAAAACCGATGAGGAACATGGCCACCGGAGTAGAATTGAGGTCGGCATACCGTGTCACAAAAGCATGATAATAATTAACGGCATTCCGGTAATCATGCTTTCCGTCTTGGTATGTTTCGGCGATCATGTAGAGAGCGGCGGGGGCGTCTTTTCCTTCGGGGTACTGCTTGAGAAGTAATTGGCAGACTTGAATTGTGGAGTCGGGATTTCCGTTCGCGCGCGCATTTTCAATTTTACTCCAAAGCTGGTCTTCCGTGAACCGTGCGCAACCGGCTAAAAGAACGGCGGCGCCGGCAGCAAAACAACATAGGGCTTTCATGTAATATCCTTATTTGGAAGTGGCGAGATCTTTTCTTTTCATAACGGCCGCAAAGAAGCCGTCGGTACCGTGGACGTGGGGCTTTAAACGAAAGTACTTCTCGGGAGCTAATGATTCAAGTTGATATCGAGAGAGAATTGTAGATGGCTCGAGGAGTTCGAATTCCGGATGATGCAAAAGGAATTCTTCGACGACATCCTCATTTTCCTGTTTCATTGTTGTGCATGTTGCGTACACAAGCCTGCCATTCGGCTTGACACAACGGGCGTACTGGTGAAGAATAGAGATTTGTTTGAGATGCAATTCCGCGATTGTTTCCGGGGTCACCGTCCATTTGATCCCCGGATTGCGGCGGATCGTACCCAAGCCGCTGCACGGCGCATCGACAAGAACATTATCCGCGGCGCCGATGAGATCGTCCGGAAGGTTGTCGGGCTCAATTGGACGAACCCGGATCGTGTCGACCCCGCTGCGGCGAATCCGTTTCCTCAACCCATCCAGGCGATGGGCGTTCGTGTCCAGCGCGAAGAGTGTCCCGCGGTTCTTCATCAGCGCGGCAAGGGCAAGAGATTTTCCTCCTCCTCCGGCACACGCGTCAACGACTTTCCCCGTCGGTTTTGGGTCGACGAGGAGCGAAACGAGCTGGCTCCCTTCGTCCTGCACTTCAAAATAACCGGCCTTAAAAGCTTCCAGGCCGAAGACATTCATCCTTCGAAGCAGGTTCAAACCGAACGGTGAGTATCGTGCAGGCTCCGTTTTAATCTTTTCGTCCGCAAGCGATTGGCGGCAGGCAGCAACATCTTTTTTCACAGTGTTGACCCGAACCGTTAGCGGAGCGGGCAAATTCAGTGCCGCGCAGAGCGCCGCGGTCTCTGTCTCTCCGTATTGAGCAAGCCACATCTCAATCATCCAGAGCGGGAAAGAATATTCAACTGAGAGCCGCCGGGCACGGTCATGGTCGTGTTCGAACGCCGTTGCGAGATGAGCGCTCCGATTCTTCGCCTCAGCGAGGATCGCAGGAAGAAATTTCTTTTCTTCGGGATCGGCCTCATAATGTTCCAACAACGAAAGCGGCTCGTCTCCTGCGACGACAACGAGATAGACAAAACAGACTAGCAACGAGGGATACACCCCCGGGGCGCCATTCCCTTCTTTTCCGGCTTTGTCGATCAGCCATTCAAGACGGGTTTTGTGACGAAGCATGCCATAGACCGTTTCTGCGATGAAGCGTCGGTCATGAGAACCAAGATATTTATGAGACCGAAAAAATGCATCGATGATGCTATCGGCCGGAAGCTTTCCGCGGAATATCAGGTCGTACGCTTCAACCGTATGACCGATGAGGGAGGATTTTTTCACAACTTATACTTCAACGACGTCAGCATGCATCTCCGATGTTCGATAGGCGCGGGCCATACGCGGTGTGTTGTAGAACGCCGCGGGGGCTCCGCTTTTATTTAACACGATCACTCCGCCAAAACCGTCCGCTTTTTTTTCCAACCGTTCGATCGATCTCTTTGCCGCGCTCAATGCATCGCCCCCGTTATGGTCCATCATATCGATGACAGTCTTTGCCAACACAACCTTGATGATCGCTTCTCCCCATCCCGTACACGAAGCCCCGCCGATTGCGCTGTCCGCATATGTGCCGCATCCGATGAGCGGAGAATCGCCGACCCTGCCCGGGTACTTATGGGGCGTTCCACCGGTCGATGTTCCGGAGACAATGACGCCGTTCTGATCCAACGCAACTGCTCCGACGGTATCATGCGGGATTTTTTTTCGGAAGGCGTCTTTCGTCGAAAATCCGCTGGTGTGCTGGGCGCTCTTCCATCGTTCAAGCTCCCTTCCGACGAGAAGGTCCTCTTTCGCACACTGTTCAATGCCATGTTCGCGTGCAAACTGGACAGCGCCGTCCCCCGCAAGGAGGATGTGTTCGCTCGTGTCCATAATGATCCGTGCAAGCGAAACGGGGTAACGGATGTTCCGCACGGCCGCGATCGCGCCGGCCCGGAACGTCGTGCCGTTCATAATACTAGCGTCAAGCTCGATCTCTCCGGCTGCATTGACGAAGGAACCGCGCCCCGCGTCAAATGTCGGATCATCCTCCATCGCGTTGATCGCTTTTTCCACCGCTTCGACAGCGCTTCCTCCTTTGGAAAGGATCTGCCATCCCACTGCAAGAGCTGTACGAACCCCATGGCGATGCGCCTCGACCAGGTCATCGGGAATATCCCATGCGCCGCCATGAACTATAAAAGAGACCATGGAATCACTTTAATGGTAAGCTAAAATAAAATGAACTGCCCGCGTGTTCCGTGCTTTCCAGCCAGATTTTTCCTCCGTGAGCGTCAACGATATTTTTACAAATGGCAAGACCGAGCCCCGTTCCTTTGCCGGCTGCCGTCGAGGATGTCACCAATTGCCTGTATTTGTCAAAGATGAAGGGCATCGCCTTTGCCGTGATCCCGATACCGTTATCCTTCACGCAGACAACAAGCGATGGGATATTCACTCCCTCACGCTCTCCCTCATGCGCCTCATGAACAGCAACCCCGATTTCTCCGCCTTCGTTCGTAAATTTTATCCCGTTCATGAGAAGGTTATCCATTACTTGCTCGATCTTCGATTCATCCGCCGAGACGAGCGACGGCCCCGCCGTGTATGCGAAATGAAGGGCGATCGATTTTTTCATCGCCAGCGGTTTCATCCGCTGCATGCTGCGGTCGATCGCTTTTTTCAGATCGACAGGCGTACGATCGAGCGTTACATATTGAGATTCCAGTTTCGAAAGGTCGAGGATGTCGTTGATGAGGTCGAGCATGTGGGCGCTGGCGCCTTCAATATTTTTCACCATTTGGTTCCGGTCTTCCGCTTTGATATTTTTCTCCTCGAGCAGCAGCTGCGTAAAAGCCCGCACGGCCGTCAGCGGACCCCTAAGGTCATGGACCAGCATCGAAAAAAAGTCCGCTTGCAACTGCTTCACCTTGTTTTCAGCGGCGGTCATCCGCAAAATCGACTTCACGCGCACGAGAAGCTCGTTCGGGTCGATCGGTTTCAGGAGATATTCGTTGACCCCCAGAGAAAATCCTTTCTCCATATACTTGGGGTCGCGCATAAAACCTGTGAGAAAAATAACGGGGAGGTCTTTGGTCTTCTTGTGAACCCGCAAACGAGAAAGCGTTTCAAATCCATCGAGCCTGGGCATCACGATGTCGAGCAGAAGAAGGTCAATTTTTTCCTTCTCCAGGATCTCGAGACCCTGCTCGCCGCCGGTCGCCCGAAAAACGTCGTACTGTTCCCCCTCGAGCATCACTCCGAGAGCATCAACGTTCGCGACTTCATCGTCGACTATTAGAATGGAGTATCTTTCTTTGGGGAGATCTTGCATGATTTGTTAAAATAGAAAAAACAGGCTGGAATTGCAAGGTTTTGAGCTTCATGACAGTGTATCAATTTGACTAATACAGAAATGAACCGGACGCTTTTCTCTTTAAGTCCGTCAAAAACCTTCACATTGAACTGGCCAAAAGGTTCGAGTGTCCGGTTCGTTTTCAAACTGAGACACTACCAGCTTCATAGGAAGGAGTATCCGGCACAGATAAGACACAAGCGGTAGCGACAAGTCTGGGCAGCCAAGAAGTTTTCCTAATGGTCAGGCTTAACAATAATTCGCGGAGAGAATCGTCTGTACGGAATGCCCGCTATGTTCCGAGAGGAAGAATTTATAAGGAATCAGGTATGATCGGAAAGGTACTAATGGCTGTGTGCGATATTGACGACATGACCGCACACGGGGCAGCGCACTTCTTCCCTGTCAAGAGCAGTGAACTGTTTTTCGATGTACCGAAGGCCGAAAAGAAGAATAAGAGAGAACAAAAAAAAGAGCTCGAACGGAAAGATAAAAAGAGAAACGCCAAAGGAGAGGATAACAAGTGAAGTGAATGCGAATAGCGTCACAAGATTTTTTCGATGGACCCTGGTGCCGCATTTCGGACAACTCATATTCATTCCTCACTTTGATGACAAAAACATGATGCTACTACTAATTTAGCATACATACCAAGGACCTTTTTTACTGTGACTGAAGTCAACCCATTGTTTGAATTTAATGTGTCGGACAATAGTCGCAATTTTACGCGGTATCCTTGGCGAGATTGCCTTTGCTGCTCAATTTTCGTAATTTTATGTATGATTGAAATACGACGCTTGGTTGAAAGGCCCTGTCGACTGAAATTCCGTTCCTTCATTATCTTTTTTTGCGGCTTTCTCCTTTTCGCCTCCCCCCTCCTTTACGCTCAGGACACGTTGATCGTCCGTCCACCTTTTGTTCAGAACTCCGGCGCTCAACGAAGTATTGTCCCATTTAAAAAAATACAGCGCCCAAGGGTCGCTCTCGTGCTTAGCGGAGGCGGCGCGCGCGGAATTGCTCACGTAGGCGTCATCAAGGCCCTTGAAGAACACCATATCCCGATCGATCTTATTGTAGGGACAAGCATCGGGAGCCTCGTCGGCGGCCTTTATGCGTCGGGTTATTCCGCCCGGCAGCTCCAAACAATTGTCGATACGACGAATTGGAACGAAGTTCTTTCGTTTACGGACGAGGCCGAGCGGACCAATCTTTTTGTCGGCCAAAAACAAGCGGCCGATAAGAATTTGCTGACGATCAGGTTCGACGGATTGAAGCCGGTCATCCCCTCGTCTTTTTCAAGCGCGCAGCGATTAACGACCTTTATCAACCAACTCACCCTTCAGGGTATCTACCATCCCGACCATTCGTTCGACGATTTGAAGATCCCTTTCCGGGCTGTCGCGACAGACCTCATTTCCGGAAAAAGGGTGATCATTTCCTCCGGCACACTCGCAGAAGCTCTTCGGGCAAGCATCACGGTGCCTCTCCTTTATAGCCCCGTAAAAAGGGACTCCATGGAACTCACCGACGGAGGTTTGATCTCAAACATCCCAGTAGAAGTCGCCCGCGACATGAACATGGATATTGTGATCGCCGTCGATGTATCAAGTCCTTTGCGGCCAGCCGACCAGTTGAACGCCCCGTGGGAGGTAGCGGACCAGATTATCGGGATCATGGCGCAGCTCGCAAACACACAATCCCTTCAAAAGGCGACGATCGTCATCAAACCTGATCTCCGGCAGCATGTCGCCACCGATTTCTCAAACCTCGATACACTCATCGATCAGGGTGAGGAGGCCGCTGATGCTGCCATCCCCGCTCTCCTCGATAGCATCAAGAAAAGACAGGCAGACGATTTCTATCACAGAACCGATATCGATAATCGGAAAATAAAAATCTCGACTGTCAGATTTATTGGAGCGGAAATTCCCGGAACAATGAAATCCAACCTCGAATCTCTCGCGGATCATGACAGCATCTCGGTCGGAAAAATCAAGGAGTCAGTAGCTTCGATCTACGCACTCGGCGATTACCGTTACGCTTATGCAGAAATCGTCGTCGGTGATTCGAGCACCGCAGTCACGTTCGTCATTGCGGAGAACCCCGAAATTAAGGACATCGAGTTGACCGGGAATTCTCTTATCACGAATGACGAGCTGCTCCCGCTCCTCGATCACCTGAAGGGCAATCCGGCGAACGCCGATACAACACAGGCGGCCCTCAACGACATTCTTGCTCTCTATCGGGACAGGGGATATTCACTTGCCCGTTTGCGAACCGTGAAGCTGGATTCGACGAGCGGGATCCTTCACATCGGAATCGACGAAGGAGTGATCTCCCATATGTCTGTGGAGGGAACGACTAAATCGCGCGATTGGGTGATCTGGAGGGAATTGCCTTTCACGGTTGGAGATGTGTTTACGGTATCGAACGCGCAGCAGGCCATTGCGAACATCATGGCGACAAATCTTTTCGATCAGGTGCTTATCGACGTCCGCTACCCGGGAGACAGGATAGAGATCGTCATTGAGGCAACGGAGAAAAAATCGGAGGTCCTCAGAGCGGGACTTCGTGTAGACAGTGAGCGGGATGTGCAGCCTTCGCTCGAACTGCGCGATGAGAACTTTCTAGGAGCAGCGACTGAGTTGGGGGGACAGTTTGCAGGCGGCCTTCGCAACCGGAAATATACCCTCGAGTTCAAAGCGAACCGTATTTTCAATTCGTATTACACGTTCGACCTCAACACGTACTATGACCTGAGAGATATCTACACCTACGAAAACGACCCCGCATTTCAGTCCCCCACGTCGTTCAACAGGCTTCGCATCGGCCAGTATCGACAGATCAAAGAAGGGGGTGCATTTTCTCTCGGCACGCAGGTTGAGCGGTTAGGCACTGTGACCGCCGAGTACCGGTTGGAGCAGAATCAGATCAATTTTATTTCCGGCGAAGGATACTCAACGGATAAATTTACGCTGCAGACGTTGAGGCTCTCTTCTACTATCGACACGCAGGATGAATTTCCCTTCCCGCGGTGGGGTTCCCTCATGAACATCAGTTGGGAGACGGCCTCGTCTCTCGCTCCGGGCGATATCGGGTATTCTAAAATTTTTATGTCGTACGAATGGTTTTCCACCTATTTCGAACGTAACACGATCCATCCGAAGATTCTTTTTGGATTTGCCGATAAGACCCTTCCCCTTTCGCAGCAGTTTTCGCTCGGCGGCGAGGATTCATTTTATGGACTTCATGAAGATGATTCGCGCGGAAGGCAGATCTTTGTGGTCAATGTGGAGTACCGGTTTCTTCTTCCCTTCAGAATTTTATGGGATACCTACTTACGAGCGAGATACGACTTCGGCTCCATTTGGCCGCAGCCGGAGAACATCAGCCTGAAGGACCTTCACCACGGCATCGGCGCTGGAATCGCGATCGATACTCCGGCCGGCAAGGCAAGCATTTCCGTCGGCAGAAGCTTTTTTGTTCGACGAGATCTGCTTACGCAGCCGTTGAGCCTCGGACCGATCGTCACCTACGTGTCGTTCGGCTATCCCCTCAGCAATTGACGGTTATTCAAGCTTGCTCTTAAAGCGAAGAACGCTTGCAGCGAGAACCGTCACCCCCATCACAAGGAGTGCCCCCGCCTGGAACCACAAATTCGCAATCCCCACCCCTTTGAGAATGATCGACCTTACAATGACGAGATAATAACGCATTGGAACGCCGAAGGAGAGTGCCTGCAACACCTTCGGCATGTTTTCGATCGGGAATGTAAAGCCGGAAATGTACATCATCGGCTGGAGGACGAAGAACTGCGAGGTCATCATCGCCTGCTGTTGCGTGTTGGAGATCGTCGACACAAACAATCCTAACCCGAGCGACGTGAGGAGGAAAAACGCAGTGAGGCCGAACATCAACGGAATGCTGCCGGTGACGTGAATCCCGAAGCCCATGACCATCGCGACGAGCACGACGCACCAGTTGACAAGTCCGATGATGGTAAATGGAATGAGCTTGCCGAGGATCAACTCGGTCGGCTTTATCGGAGTCACCATGATCTGCTCGAGAGTGCCGATCTCCTTCTCTTTGACGATCGCCATTGAGGTAAGGTTCATCGTCGTGATGAGAAGGATGAGGACGAGGACCCCCGGCACCATGTAATTTCTGCTGAGCAGAGACGGGTTGAACCATGCCCGCACCTGCGCGTTGATGCCCCCTACGTTCTGGCCTCCCACCACGTCTGCAAGCACCTGATTGGAGTACGACACGATGATCTGGTTCACATATCCCAGAGCGATCGCCGTGCTGTTGCCCTCGCTCCCGTCGAGGATGACCTGCACTTTCGCGGGCTCGTGACGCAAAAGGTCGTCGCCGAATTTCGGCGGGATCACCAGCGCCATCGTCGTTTTATGGTCGTCGAGATAACTCTGGATGGAACTGTAGTCGTCCGTCGCATAGTCGATGCTGAAGTACCCAGAGTTGGTAAATTTTTCGATGAACGTCCTGCTCGACTCGGATTTATCGAGGTCGCACAACACCATCGAAATATCCTTGACGTCGAGCGAGGCCGCAAAACCGAGGAACGTCAGCTGCAACACGGGCGCAATAAAGACGAGCGGAAGAAGTTTTTTGTCCTTGAAAAGCTGGCCAAACTCCTTCGTAAGGAGCGCTAGGATCCGTTGTTTGTTCATGCCGTTAGCTCAATGTTTTTTTGAAACGGCGGATGCTGATCGTCAGCATCAACGCAGTGAAGATCAAAAGATACAAAACCTGGTCCCAGAACGCCGCAATGCCGACGCCTTTGAGGATGATCGAACGTAGGATCACGAGATAAAATTTTGCAGGCGTAATGTTTGTGAGTATCTGCAGCCACCACGGCATGCTGCGAATCGGGAACATAAACCCTGAAAGGATCATCGTCGGAAGCATCGACATGAGCGAAGCGAGTTGAAACGCCACCTGCTGGCTGTCGGAAATTGTGGAAACGTAGAGGCCGATGCTCAACGCCGCAATAATGAACAGCAGGGTCGCGCAGAACAAATAGAAGTAACTTCCCTTCACCACCACGTCAAAAAGAAAGTATGCCGCAAAGATCACCAAGGCGGCAGCGACGAGAGAAATAAGGGCATACGGGACCATCTTGCCGACGATGAGCTCGAAAGAGCTGATGGGCGACACGTCGATCTGTTCGATCGTGTTGAGCTCCTTTTCTTTCACGATGGAAAGAGACGTTGCGATGACTGCGGTGATGGCGAGGATGAACCCGATGAGTCCGGGGACGAGAAATTTGGCGCTCTTGAGTTCCGGGTTGTACCATACGCGCGCGTCGTACTGGATCGGGATATAATTCCCCCGCCCGATCTTTGCAAGGTTTTTAAGGACGATTTTCTGGGAATATTGGAGAGTCACTGCCTGCACGTAGCCCAGGATCGTTGAAGCGGCATTAGAATCCATGCCGTCGACAAGCACCTGCACGTCGGAGTTTTCTCCGGAGAGAAGCTTGCGGGAGAAATCCGGAGGCACGACGATCGCGGCGCGGATCTTCGCATCGTCGATCATCCGCATCGCTTCGTCCGACGAATTGAGGTATTGGACATAATCGAAATACCCGGAAGTGACGAACGCGTTGAGAAAGTCGCGGCTCGTCTTGCTGTTCTCCTGGTCGATGACGGCCATTTTGATGTGCGTGACGTCGAAGTTCAACGCGTATCCGTTCAAGAGCAAGAGCAGAGCAGGTACAAGCGTGAGTATTGCAAGCACTCGCTTGTCGCGTCTGATCTGTCTGAATTCCTTTTTGATGATCGGGATGAGCCGTCGATGCACTGTCGTGTTCCTTTCGTTAATCCTTGAAACAACCGCGGCGGACCTTACGCGGCTTTCTTCGATTCCTGATCGAGGAGATAAATGAATACATCCTCGAGAGACGGCGTGATCCGGTCGATGCCGATCAACCCTGCGTTCTTAGATTGAAGGATGGATTCGATTTGTTGACGGGCGAATTTTTCATCCGTCACGGTTATATGCAGATATGTACCGAACACCGACGTCTCGAGCGCCCACGGCTCTTTTTCGAGCAGCGTCATCGTTTCAATGACGTTGGCGCATTGGACTTCGAGGATCGGATGGTTGATATAATTGTGTTTGAGCTCTTTCGGACTTCCCCCGGCGATAATTTTCCCTGCATTGATGAGAATGATGTCGTTGCAGTATTCCGCCTCCTCGAGGAAATGCGTCGTCACAAGCACCGTCACACCTTCTGACGAGAGGTCGTTGATAAGCTCCCAGAATTTACGCCGCATCACCGGATCGACGCCGCTCGTCGGCTCGTCGAGGAAGACGATCTTCGGCTGATGCAGCACGGCGCAGCCCAGTGCAAGCCGCTGTTTCCAGCCGCCGGCAAGGGTGCCCGTAATGCTCTTCTCGCGGCCGGTGAGGTTCGCGATCCCGAGGACCCATTCTTTCCGCCGTTTAAGCTCGCTGTTGCTGAGGCCATACACTCGTCCAAAAAAATTGATGTTTTCCTCTACGGTAATATCTTCGTACAAAGAGAATCTCTGGGACATGTAACCGATGTTTTCCTTCACTTTTGCCGGCTCTTTGTTGATATCAAACCCTCCAACTCGTGCCGTGCCGTCCGACGACTGCAGGAGGGCGCAAAGCATTCTGATCGTCGTCGATTTGCCGGCGCCGTTCGCTCCGAGAAATCCGAAGATCTCTCCCTGCTTGACCTCAAAATTGATATGGTCGACGGCAAAGAAATCACCGAACTTCTTCGTCAGTTTATTGACCTCAATTGCATTTGTCTCCATCGATCTTCCGACCTCCTCGGCGTACTACATGTCTTAATTCTTTTCGCTTATCTCATTCTTCTTATAGCTCATCTCTCCATCCCGACGGATTCTTCCAGCTTGGCCTGCGCCAACTCGAAATCTACAAGCGATTGCGTCAATTGAAGCTTTGCCTGAAGCAGTGCAACTTCCGCGTCGAGCATTTCCGAATTTGTCGTCCGGCCAGCTTTAAATTTTTCGTGAGTCACGCGAAGATTTTCGCTTGCCTGGTCTACCTCGAGCTGGGAGAGTTGAATATTTTCTTTCGCCTGATTGAATGCAAGATAGCTCTGCGTCACCTCGAGCGTGACGCCGTCCTTGAGCATCGCGATCCCCTCTTTCGTCTGTTCGTATTTTGATTCCGCCTCGGTCGTCTGATACACTGTCGTGAGATTATTCCAGATGTCGAATTGAAGAGAGATCCCGACGTCCCATGAATCTTTGAACGCATCCACCGCCGGGAAAATCCGTTGGTTCGGTCGGGAATAATAATAGTTGCCGGTGAGGAACAGCTGCGGCGACCACCCGGCTTTCGCTCCGTTGACGTCACTCTCCGCCGCTCTCAATCGCCATTCCATTCCCTGCATGTCGGGACGATCTGTGAAGGCCGAGCCGAGCAGCTGGTCCAACGGGGGAAATTCTTTTGTCGTCGGCGTGAGCTTCGACCCGATAATGATCTGCGTGGTAAGAGGGATGCCAACAGTTGAATTGAAGCTGATCATCGCGATCTGCACGTTGTTCGCCGCCTCGCTCTGCATAAGCTTCGCGCTGGAGAATTGGACTTTCACTTTCAAGACGTCGTTCGTCGTGGCCATCCCCTGGTTAAACATGCTCTGAATATCATCGAGATGAGAGCTGATCTGATTGACGTTCTCATCGCTCAAACGCTTGAATTCCTTGGCGCGGTAGACGCCCCAATACGCCGATTTAATATTATAGACGAGCTCCGCCTTGTCGTTCTCGACATCCCTCTTTGAAGCTTCAGCGCTATACTCCGCACTATTCGCGGCGCTCTGCAATTTCCATCCGCTGAAGATCGGCTGTTGCAACGTTGCTTTGGCGGCGTAATTGTTGAGGATGACAGGAAATGAGACGGGATATCCGGGCAGAGGAATAGTGAACACCGGAACGCTGCTCAACCGCTGATACGCCGCCTGCGCTTTGAGCGACGGGTAAAGCCCCGCTGCAACCTCTCCCGCTTTTGCATCGGCGTACTCCAGTTTAAGCTGAGAAGTATGAAGAGATTTGCTGTTCTCCATTCCTATGGCAATGCTTTCGTCAAGCGTCAGCGTGCGCTCCTGCGCGTGAAGCTGCGTAATCGCCGCGCAGAAAAATGTCATGATGATTGTCCGTGCCCTCATGATGCAGCAGTAACCTCACTTTCTTTTAAAGATGTATGGTCCGATAACAATGAAATAAAAACATTCTCCAGCGACGGGGGAACTACTCTCCATTCTTCGACCGCAATCCCTTCCCCGGACAAATGCGAAATGATCTTCGGCATATCGCGTGCAGCGTCATGAACGACGACGTTAAGGCGGTCGCCGAACGCCTGCACTTCCGCCACAAGCGGATACGCTTTGAGAATTTTGAATGCCCGGCGAATTTCGCTGCAGACGATTTCGACGATCGTTCCCTTCATGACCTTTTTGACATTCGGAGGAGTATCGACGACGAGAATTTTCCCTTCGTTCATGAGCGCGACGCGGTTGCATCGTTCCGCCTCGTCGAGATAGGGAGTTGTCATGACGATGGTGATCCCGGACTTCAGCAGACTCGACAGCACTTTCCAGAAATCCCTTCGCGACACGGGGTCGACGCCGGTCGTCGGCTCATCGAGAAAAATCACTTCGGGCGTATGCACAAGCGTACAGGCAAGTGCCAGTTTCTGCTTCATGCCCCCCGATAGCTTTTCCGCTAATCGTCCCCGGAATGGCGTCAGCCGCGTGAACTCGAGCAGCTCGTTTCGGCGCTGTTTATAGTCGCGCACTCCGTGTATTTCCGCAAAGAATTCGATGTTTTCATCGATTGTGAGGTCTCCGTAAAGACTGAATTTCTGAGAAAGATAACCGATCCGTTTGCGGACTTCGTCGGTCTCTTTTTTCACATCGAAACCGAGGACTGAAAGCTCCCCGGCAGTGGGAACGGCAATGCCGCAGAGCATACGTATCGTCGTCGTCTTGCCGGCGCCGTCCGGGCCCACGAGAGCGAACATCTCTCCCTTGTGGACCTGCAGGCTCACGGAGTCGACCGCAACGATGTCGCCGAATTTTTTCGAAACGGATTTAAGTTCGAGAGCTTCGGTCGGCCCGCCCTGAGCGTTCATTGAATTCATAGACTCGCTGGTCATATTACTTGAGATAGGCATCTGCCGGCATGCCGCCTTTGAGAACTCCGCTCTTGTTGTCGATCTCGAGCTTCACGCCGAACACCAATTTCGTTCTGTCTTCTTTCGTCTGGACGTTTTTCGGCGTGAATTCTGCGATCGGCGAGATGTAGATCACCTTCGCGGGGAACGTTTTGTTAGGGTATGTGTCGATCACGACGTCGGCCGCTCCGCCGAGTTTCACTTTGCCGAGCTCAGTGTCGCCCACATAGATCATCAGGTTGAGAACATCAAGCTGAGAAACCGTGACAATCACAGTGCCGACGCCGGCCAGCTCGCCCATTTCGACGGGTTTGTGAGTCACCGTTCCCGATACGGGAGAGATGATATACGAGTCGGAGATCTGTTTCCGCAAAAGGTCCGCGCTTGCCTTTGCCTGGTCGAGCCTTGCCTTTGCCGCGGCGAGATCCTCGGGCCGTGCAAAATGCTGTAGCTTGTCGATATTCTGTTGTGCAGAAGCTTCTGCGGCCTGGGCGATAGTGAATCGCGACTTTGCGTCGTCGAGCTGCTGCTTTGTCACGCTGTGCGATGCGTAGAGAGACTGCGTCCGTTGGTAGTCATCCTTCGCGAGGTTGAATGACGAAGTCGCCTGACGCATGCTTTCTTCCGCAAGCCGGAGATCCTCCCGCCGAGCGCCGTTGACGAGCAATTGATACTGCGCATCGGCCAGGTCGACCCCCGCTTTCGCTTGCGCGAGCTGGATCTCGGTCGTGGAATGGTCGAGAATGGCAAGCGTGTCGCCCGCCTTGACGGCGCTCCCTTCATCGACGAAAAGAGATTGAATCTGACCGGCCACTTTAGAACTGACGTTCACTTCCACCGCCTCGAGCGTCCCGCTCGCTTCGATGGCGCCGTTGTGTCCGTTGCCGCATCCTGCGAGCAACGCTGCCCCGATGACCGGGAGGATCAAACGAAAAGGAGATTTCATAGACGCCTTCATAATATTAGAGTGTAAGTATCGGTTGATCAAATATGTGAAAGTCTTTTCGCGCTTCGTCCGTTAACGCGCCTTCAAAGATCGTTCTGAAAATTGTCTTAAACGCATCCTCAGCGGAGAAGGAATTTTGAGAGAGCACTTCCGGGTTGAGAATGCCCTGAATGCAGTTGATGATCATCAGGGTGATGATCTGTTCGTTGACGTGGGATCGGAAAATACTTTCTTCGCGCGCTTGGGCGATCATTCGTCCGATCTTATTGAAGATCTGCTCGCGCCGGAATGTTTCGATTTGTTTCCACAGCTCGGGTGTGAATTTTTGCATATCGAGCATCGCCGACCTGCTCAACCGCGACATTTGTTTTCCGATCATCATCATCACTCCGGCGAGTTTCTCGGCAAAAGGCTCGTTCGATGTTACGATCGTATCCATCTCGCGGGAGAGTCTCAGCAAGTTTTCTTCGATACCGGCCCGCAGCAGATCCTCTTTGTTTTCAAAATATTTATAGAGCGTTTTTTTACTCATCCCAAGCTCTGAAGCGATTTCATCGAGAGTTACTTTGCTAAAACCTTCGTGCAAAAAGTGGTCGCGTGCGAAGGAAATTATCCTTTCTCGAACTTCATTTTCCGTTGTCATTTCATCCTCCGATGCACTTAGGAAACTTTTAACGTATTTAGAGTTTCCTAACGGTTAAAAAAGAATCCATCTTTTAGGACGGATTTCAATACAAATTATTGTAAAGTTACTGAGGAAACTTTTATCGTTTTTCTGGTTTCCAATGTAGCAAGATTTATATTACTTGTCAAGTGTTATTTGGGGAGACTTAACGTGACCTCAGGCGGGGAATCTCTGGCTAGTAACTCTCTTCCCTGGAAGGAAATTTCTTCTTCTTCACGTCGCTAATATATTCCGTGAATGCGTCGCGCATTGTTTCCGTCAATTTTGCGTAGGTCCGTACAAAGCGGGGATGAAATTGCTCGTTCATGCCAAGCATATCGTTCGTCACAAGGACTTGCCCGTCACAAACCGGCCCCGCTCCAATCCCGATCGTCGCACATGAAACGTTCTTTGTCACTTTTGCGGCGAGGGCAGAAGGGATTTTTTCAAGGACGATCGCAAAAACGCCGACTCTATCTAAAACCTTAGCATCTTCGACCAGTTGTTTGGCTTCTTTTGTTTCTTTTGCTCGAACTTCGTACGTGCCGAATTTGTAGATCGATTGTGGCGTCAGTCCGAGATGGCCCATCACCGGTATGCCGATGTCGACCAGCTGACGAACGAGCGGCTCGATGCGTTTCCCCCCTTCAACCTTCACTGCTTCGGCGCCGGATTCTTTCAACACCCTCCCGCAATTACGGACCGCCTCTTCCGTGTTGACCTGGAACGACATGAACGGCATGTCGGCGACAAGCATCGCCCTCTTCACCGCGCGGCGGACAACTTTTGTATGATAAATAATTTCGTCAAGCGTGACCGGAAGCGTCGTCTCAAGGCCTTGAAAAACGTTCCCTACGGAATCGCCGACAAGAATGATATCGATGCCAGCTTCGTCGAGAAGCTTTGCCGTCATAAAGTCGTAGGCGGTGAGCATGGCGACCCTCTCGCCTTTCTTCTTCATGTTGAGAATCACTTTAGTCGTGATTCGCTTATAATCACTCTGATGAGAGCTCATCGTTATGATCTTTCTTCAATGATGTGAAGCGCATCGGCGAATTCCGCTCCGGGCAAGGCCGCCCATTCGGCCATCTCGGCATCGACGAAGTCGATATTCCACGTTTCGGCGAATCCTTTTCTGACCGATTCTGAAACCTCATCAAACGGGACCGGCCTGCGGAGTACGCTTTCAAGATCCGTCGTCCTTGTGTCGAACTGATCTTTGAGAACGTTCCGTCTATTTTCGTCCGGAACGTTCATAAATTCTGCAAGGCGTTTATGCTCTGGTCCAAGAAGGATCGACCCATGCTGCAAAACCGCTTCAACGCCTTCCGGCGATACATATCTCCGCTGGGCGCTGCCGACAAGTTTTTTCCCGCGATATTGGATTTCGTATCTGGAAGTGCTTGAGAAGCAAGGCGCGGGAGCCGACCCTTGATACATCCGGACGGTGTCCGTGCTCGACGCAGCGAATTCGACGTCGGCGCCCAATCGCCGCAGCCCGGCGGTCAGCGCACGGCTGATATCGGAGTATATGGAGGCAATGCTTTTTCCTTCAGCCAACATTACAACGCAATACGTCAATTCGTTGGAATGGAATATCGCCCGCCCGCCTGTCGGCCGTTTGACGACGTCGATGCCGTTCAAGAGGCATTTCATCCCATCGACGTCGGTCTCTCTCTGATGATAACCGAGAGAGATCGCAAACGGATCCCAACCGTACACGCGGAGCGTTGGGCCGCCGTTTCCCTCAAGCAATCTCCTCACCAACGATTCATCGACGGCCATGTTGACAATTCCCGGACATAAACCGGAATTAAGAAAATACCAACGGGCGGCCGCAGCGCTCTCGTTCATGAGTGTTTTGATTCGTGAGAATGAACGGTAATAATTCCGCGTTCGCTCCGTTCAACAAACGAGAGCAGCTGCTGAACCTCGGGAGTCACCTTCATTTCCTCTTTGATCTTTTGGATCCCCTGACTGACATTGAGTTTCGATTGATAGAGGATATGGTAGGCGTGCGTCAACGATTCAAGCGTCTCGTTGGAAAATCCTCGTCGTCTTAAGCCGATGACGTTCAGCCCCTCGAACGTCAGCGGATCTCCTCCCGCGAGAATATACGGGGGCACGTCCTTTGAGACCCGAAAATGCCCTCCCACCATTGTGTGCCTGCCGATAGATGCAAACTGATGAATCGCCGTTACTCCGCCGATCACGACCCAATCCTCGATTGTCACATGACCGCCCATCTGAACAGAGTTTGCAAGAATGACGTTGTCGCCGATTTGGCAATCGTGCGCAACGTGGACATACGCCATAAGAAGACAGTTGCTGCCGACCGTGGATTTCATATGTTCCGCCGTTCCACGATTCAAGGTGCAAAATTCTCGGATCGTTGTGCTGTCGCCGATCTCAAACGTCGTCCGTTCATTTTTGAACTTGAGATCCTGCGGCACGGTCGCTACAACTGCGCCGTTATGGATCCTGCAATTTTCGCCGATACGGGCTCCGTCCGCGCAATACACATGCGGTCCAATGCTCGTGCCTTTTCCGATGACGACGTCGGCTTCAACAACCGTAAAGGGACCGATAACGACCCCGTCGCCAATTTCGGCTTTGGGGCTTACGACAGCGGTCGGATGGATCTGTGTGCTCATTGAAGAAAAATGTGGAAAGTGATTTAGAGTGCGCCGGGGCGGTCGACAATTGAAGCCATCATCTCGGCTTCGGCGACGAGCGCGCCATCCACGTAGGCTTTTCCCATGACTTGGCAGACCTTCGCTTTGCGGTTCATCATGGTCACCTCGTAGACTAACTGATCGCCCGGAACGACCGGCTTACGGAATTTCGCGTTGTTGATCGCCATGAACATGACAAGCTTCCCTTCATGGCGGTCGGAGCCGTCGAGCAGAAGCACTCCTCCCGTTTGGGCGAGCCCTTCGAGAATGAGGACGCCCGGCATCACCGGCGCTCCCGGAAAATGTCCTTGAAAAAACGCTTCGCCGAATGAAACGTTCTTTACGCCGACGATCTTCTCGTTCAATTGGAAGTCGGTAATTTTGTCGACGAGCAGGAACGGGTAACGGTGCGGAAGGATGCGTTGAAGAGCGTTGACGTCGAAGACGACCCCCTCTTTTTTCACGTGTTGATATTTTTTGATGATCTTCTTTTGCTGGTAGAGCTTGCGGACCTTCTTTGCGAATTCGACATTGCTCGCATGACCGGGGCGAGCGGCGAGGATCTGCGCTTTCAGAGGCACGCCGATCAAAGCAAGGTCTCCGATAAGGTCGAGCAGCTTGTGCCGGGCCGGTTCATTCTTAAAATGAAGTTGTTTATTATTGAGCGCCCCCGTGCTGCCGAGAATGACCGAGTCCTTCACTCCGAGTTTGTCCGCCAGATCTTTGAGTTCGCCGTTCGAGAGGTCCCTGTCGACAATAACGATAGCGTTGTCGAGATTGCCTCCTTTGATGAGTCCGGCATTCCTCAGCTGTTCCACCTCGTGAAGAAAGCAGAACGTGCGGCACATCGAAAATTCCGGGACGAATTCCTTCTCGAGGTCGAACAAGCCGGTATGCTGACTTCCCAGAGCGGGGTTGTTGTAATCGACAAGAACAGTCACGCGAAAATCGTCAGTCGGCAGCGCGACGATCTCTACACCTTTTTCATCGTTCTTGTAATTGATCGTTTGGTCGATGACGAGGTAATCTTTCGGCGCATCCTGCGATTCAAAACCCGCGTTGAGAAGAGAGTCGACGTAGGGCTTTGCGCTCCCGTCCCCGATCGGCGGCTCAATGCCCTCAAGGTCGATGAGGACGTTGTCAATCTGAAGCCCGGCGACTGCTGCAAGGACGTGTTCGACCGTGTGCACTTTCGCTTCCCCTATGCCGATCGTGGTGCCCCGCGAAACGTCGATGACATGGTCTACATCTGCCGGGATTTCCG
Source organism: Bacteroidota bacterium (assembly GCA_035500675.1). Lineage (GTDB taxonomy): Bacteria > Bacteroidota > Ignavibacteria > UBA10030 > UBA8401 > JAGVPT01. The sequence continues at coordinate 25,938 of DATJXA010000119.1, forward strand.
GTTTTCCGCCAAGGTCGACCCTTCGAAAACGAATGCCGAAGTCTTCCGGCGCAGGCGTAAAGGTCATGGTACATCGTGTGCCGGTGTGAAGGCCGACGCCCGACATCGTGACGGATTTTTTAATCGTGCGCTGCTGTGCTAACATCCAACCTCCGTTGCTAAAGCTTTTGTCCCTTCAACTCATGAATTTTTTTTTCGATCGATTGAATCCGGTCTTCCAATTCCCGGATGGTCAACAGCAACTCCGGGAGTTGGCGAAGAGCCCCTTCAATGCGCCGCGCTCTCGATGCCTCTTTTGCAGGATAACCAAAATACGTGCCTCCCTCAATGGTGAGCGATTTGGAAACCCCTGCATGCCCCGCAATACTTACCCTGTCGGCAATCGTAATGTGTCCCGTGATTGCGGCATTCCCGCCGATCATAACTTTGTTCCCCACCTTCGTGCTGCCAGCAATCCCGACGTTCGCCGCAATGACAACGTCTTCGCCGACTGTCACGTTATGCGCAATCTGTATCAAATTGTCAAGCTTCGTCCCGCGCTTGATGCGCGTTTCCCCCATTGTGGCGCGGTCAACGCATGTGTTCGCTCCGATCTCGACATCATCCTCTATGACAACATTCCCCAGTTGCGGGATCTTTTGGTACGACCCGTCTTTCTTTGGAGCAAAACCGAACCCATCGCTCCCGATCACAGCCCCCGGTTGGATGATCACCCTATTCCCCACGACACACGACTCTCGTATAGAGACGTTTGAATAGATCAAACATTGTTCCCCGATCTTCACTCCGTGTCCGATCACGGTGCCGGGGAGTATTGTTGTGTGACCGCCGACGACGCATTGTGCGCCGACGACGACATGAGCACCGATGGAGCAATTGGAGCCTATGACCGCGGTGGGATCGATGACCGCTGTAGGATGAATGCCCGGCGGAATGAGCGCAGACCGGGGAGAGAATTCTTGCAGAACAATGATAAACGAGGCGTACGGGTCGGCAACTTGAATGACCGATGCAGGAAGCTTCTTAGAAGAGGCAACATCCATTGAGCGACTCACGATGACCGCCGACGCGGAAGTCGATTCAAGGAACTTTTCATACTTCGGGTTCGAAATAAACGTGAGGTCGCCCGCCTTTGCGTCTTCGATCTTGGCAATGCCGAGAATCTTTTCATCAGCATTGCCGACGATGTCTCCATCAAGAAGCGCTGCAATCTCCCGAACTGTCATGATGGTCTGTTCGATTGTGTGCGTGCGATTATTTCTGCTGTAGCTTTGCGAGCACTTTTGACGTAAGGTCGTTCTTCTCGTTGGAGTACATCAGGAGCGTGGAACTGCTTTTATCGAACACATAGTCGTAATCTCCCTCCTGAGCGACGTCCTTGACTGCTTTGAAGATCTTATCCTGAATCGGCTTCATAAGATCGTTCTGTTTCTGAAACAGCTCGCCGTTTGCGCCGAACTTCGCGGTACGAAAATCGACCATCTGTTTATCGAGATCCTGCAGTTCTTTCTCGGTCTCCGCGCGCTTCTTGTCCGACATGATAAGCTTTTGCTTATCGTAGTCCTCGAACTTGTGCTGCAGGTCGGTCTGCATCTTCGCGAGCTGGCTCTGCCAATCGGTGGTAATGCCATCCAGTTGCTTTTGCGCATCCTGGGCTTCCGGCAATTGTTGCATGATCGCTTCCGAATTGATGTATCCGATCTTCATTTGTGCGGAAGCGGGGAGCGCCGCCGCTGCGATCAGAATCAGTCCGCAAAAAAATGTCTTCATGGCTCACCTCGTTTTCCTTGTTCGGATTTACCTGCCGCCTCGTTTAAGACGGTCGATCACTTTGAATGTGTAATCGGCGCTCGGCTCACCGTAGAGCAAAAGGACATCTCCGGCCTTATCAAACACGAACGACAGCTTATTCTCGAGCGCAATTTGTTTGATCGCCGCAAAAATTCTGTCTTTGATCGGCTGCATGAGACGGTCCTGCTGCATCGCAAGCTCGCCTTGTTGCCCGAATTTCTGGGCCTTGTAATCGTTCATCTGCTGTTCTTCGTCGATGAGCTTTTTCTGCTCGGCTTGCTTTGTCTGATCGTTGTAGAGCCCCTGTTTCTTCTGATAGTCCTCGTACTTAGCTTGCAGGTCTTTCGACATCGAATCGAGCTGATCCTGCCAGGCTTTCACGATGACCGCTAATGAATCTTTGGCCTCTTTTGCGGCCGGCAGTTCCTGGAGAATTTTTTCGGAATTGACATAACCGATTTTTTGCTGTGCAGCTGCCGGAAGAACTCCCAGGATAACCGAGCAGACGAGTGCTCCAAGCACTGTTGTTGTAGTGGTGAACGCTTTCACTGTGCCCTCATTGTTGTTTCGTGGATTGATATCACCGACTCGAGGAATGCTCTCCTCGCAGGCAGTGCATGAAAATAATGATTTTTAGAAACCTTTACCGAATTGAAAATGAAAATGCCAGCCGGATGGAGAACCGGACCTTGTCGGATCGTCAAACCCGTATCCGTAATCGAAACCGATAAGCCCGATGGGATTAATGAGCAACCGAGCTCCGATTCCGGCAGACCTGTCAAGATTAAACAGCTCGGTGGTCTTCAAGTCGGCCCACACGTTACCACCCTCCGCGAACGTCAAGAGATAGATCGGGATTGGGTTGAGCGAGACGTTGAACCGCAGCTCGGCCGTATGCTTTTCCTCGATTCTCCCGCTGAGGATCTGACCCGATGCATTCAGCGGACCGACCCCGCGATCCTCATATCCGCGCAAAGGCGTTACGTTGATCTGCCCAAGCCCGGTACCTCCCATCGAAAAATATTCAATGTAGGGAACATCCGCAGGCTCGAGAACTTTTCGAAGTGTGAGAATCTCACCGAATTGATTGCCAAGATACAGGGCAAGCTTTGAACTGTTGAAAATCGGAATATACCAATCTAGGCCAACGATTTGCTTAATGAAGCGGGCGCTCCCCGGCAGGAGAGGCGGACCGGTCAGCTCGGTCGAGAACGAAAGATTGCTTCCGTGCGTCGGGAACAACGGATTGTCGATGCTGTTGCGCGAAAGAATTTGCGTGATGCTGTACTCGTCGGTCACTCCGGGCGGGCCGTAGTAATCGCTCAAACTCAAATTGTTGATCCGCTGGACCTGGAAGATCCAGTCGCCGCGCGTGTAATCGTCCGGCCACCTGAATTGCCGTCCGATGTTGATCGTGCCGCCGGTTTGCTCCACATCGTAAATATAATTTTGCCGCGTGTCGAACAAGCTGAACCCGAACGACGTTCTCGTTCCAAACATCCACGGCTCGCGGAACGAGATCGAGAAGGTGCGATACGTGCTTCCTTCTCCAAACTGCCAGTCAAAACTCAGGATCTGTCCACCTCCGCCCTGAAGCGGTTGGGTGAGGTCGAAATTATTGAACGTGAGTCCAAGCGCACCGGTGAACCCGAACGCCCCGCTGTATCCGACCGACATATTGAACGTGTCGCTCGATTTTTCTTCGACATCGTACACGACATCGACCGTCTTGTCGTCGACGATGCGCGTGTCGGGCTTTATTTTTTCGGGATTGAAATAATTGAGCACCGAGAGTTGACGGACGCTCCGGATGATCGCTGCGCGGCTGAAATAGTCTCCGGGCCGCGAGTAAAGCTCCCGACGGATCACTTTCTCTTTCGTCTTCGTGTTGCCGCGAATGTCGACTCTCCCGATGCGGAACTGATTCCGCTCCCGGACATGAATGACGATGTCCATGCTGTCGTCGTCCACTTTGATCTCTTCGGGGTCTATCGACATCGTCAGGTAGCCGTTGTCGAGATAGAGTGAAGCGACGTCCGTTTGTTGTTCATTCTGCCTTAAATTACGGTCGAATTTCTCCATGTCGTACACATCGCCCGATTTCATCCCCAGCCGCTCGGACAGCGCTTCCGATTTAAAGACCGAATTGCCCTCCCACGTAATATTGCGGATAAAATATTGCGGACCTTCATAGACATAGAGATAGATCGTCATGCGGTCCTTGGCCTTGTTATACGAGATGGAGTCGCTCAGAATTTCGGCGTCGCGATAACCGTTCTTATGGTAGAAGTCGATAATTTTTTTCTTATCGTCGGCGTATTTCTTCTTGTCGAATTTTGATCCACGCCAGAACTTCCACCAGATTTTCTCATGGGTATCGTCCATTTCTCCTTTCAGGTCCCCCGCGTCGAAGGCTTTGTTCCCATAAAACAGTATCGATTTGATATGAACTTCCGATCCCTCGTCGATCGTCAACCGAAGAATGACTTTTCCCCTTGCTTCGCTGTCGGGGCTTGCGACCTCCTCGGTCTTAATCGTTGCCTGCAGGTATCCGTCGTCGTCGTAGGCTTTTTTTATCGTATGAACGATCTCATTGATCTCTTCGGGCGTGATGATCTGGCCTCTCAGAAGGTCGATTTTTTTCAGAAGGTCGTCCGCGCTGATCTCGTCCGCACCGACAATATCGGTCTTGTCGAGTCTCGGATATTCTTTGACCTTGATGACCAGATAGACCCCGTCGCCGACGGTGTTCTCGATATCGATTTCGATATCGGAAAAAATCCTCAACCCCCAGAGTCTCGTGATGGCCGTTCGCGTCTGTTCTCCCGGAACGGTTATCTCGTCTCCGATCTTCAGCCCGGAATTAGCAATAATCGCCCCCGTCTCAGCCGATTTGTTCCCGTCGACCGAGATGCCCAATATTTTGTACTGCTGAACTTGTTGCCGCGTCGATTGCGAGAAAAGAAGTGAGCATCCAAACAACGAAATGAACAGCACAACGGACCATCGGGTGAGCAAGCAGCTCTTCACATTAAGTACCTGTAACACTTTTAAGAAACTTTTCTACGTAGGTCGTCGCGGCGTCCTTCCGTCTGGATTTCAACTGTTCGCTCACCATGCCGTAACGTCTCTCCCGCCCCTGGAACGACGCGATCGCCTCATAGAGCGAACGGCGCCTGAATTCGGGCCAGCACAGATCGGTGATATACATTTCCGAATAGGCAAGCTGCCAAAGCAAAAAATTGCTGATGCGGAGCTCGCCGCTCGTGCGGATAAGGAGGTCCGGGTCGGGGATATCTTTTGTGGAAAGGTACTGCGAGATGACGGCATCGTTGATGTGGTCGGGCTTGATCTTACCCTGGTGTGCATCGTGGGCTATTTTCTTCACCGCGTTGGTGATATCCCAGCGCCCGCTGTAGCTCAGCGCAAGGACCAATGTTAGACCGGTGTTGTTCTTCATAAGTTCCATCGCGTCGAGGAGCTCATCCTGAACATCATGCGGGAGTGTGGAAATATCGCCGATACTTTTAAGATGGACATTGTTGTTGTGAAGCCTGTCCCGTTCATCGCGGAGCGCTTTCAGCAACAATCGCATGAGCATTGACACTTCATCCTTCGGTCGTTTCCAGTTCTCCGTCGAGAACGCGTAGAGAGTAAGATATTTTACGCCGAGCTGCCCGCACACTTCCACAATTTCCCGGACAGAATTGACCCCCTCATGGTGTCCGGCAACACGCGGGAGCGACCTTTTTTGCGCCCAGCGCCCGTTCCCGTCCATGATAATGGCAATGTGTTTAGGGATCTCCCCGCTATGACGCAATTGCTCCTGCAATTTCTTGTCTTGACCCGTGGCCTGAATCGGACCCTTGATCAATGTTTCAACTCCTCAAAAATGATACGGGGATTCTATGCAATGTTAAACAATAAGTTAACCTTTTGACGAAAAAAAGTCAATCACAAAACAATGGGAGGGATCAAGCGATAAGAGGCTAATCTTTCGAGAGTTCGTCGGGAGACTGAAATTGAATTCTCTTCAATTCTTCTTATCTTACGCCATTTCCATCGCCTTGAAGATGTACAAAGAATTGAGCAAAACAGATATCCCTGGCAAAACATGAAATCCGGCAAAGCACAAAAAACGATTGTCATCATTGGAGGCGGCGCTGCGGGAATGATCGCTGCATGGCGCGCGGGAGTCGCCGGCGCAACGGTAATTCTGCTTGAAAAAAATAGCAAGCTCGGTCTCAAACTTCTCATCTCGGGCGGAGGTAAATGCAACATCACACACGCAGGCAACATGAAAGAGATGGGCGCCTGTTTCAGAATTCACGAATCGCGTTTCCTCAAATACTCCTTTCACGAGTTCACGAACGGCCAACTTCTTGGACAACTGGAGCATCTGGGAGTTGAAACATACGTCCGGGAGGATGGAAGAATATTTCCGCGGAGCGGAAAGGCCGGCGACGTAGTTCATGCGTTGCGAAGATTGATGGAAAGATCGGGAGTAGAAATCCGGCTTTCGAACCCTGTTGAAGAAATAATCCTGGAGGGCAAAGAAGTCTGCGCTGTGCGGACAGCCGGCGAGCTAATACCGACGGCCCAGGTCGTCGTTGCCACCGGGGGATTGTCGTTTCCAAAAACGGGAACAACTGGGGACGGTTTTCGCTGGCTTCGGGAGCTTGGCCATCATATTGTGCCGCCTCGTCCGGCCCTAGCCCCTGTGCACCTTTCGCCTCCTCCCCCGGCGGAATGGCAGGGAGTTGCTCTCCGCGATTGTGCAGTAAGCTGCGAAGCTGAAGGAAAAAAGCGTGCCGGCGCTCGAGGGGATTTATTACTGACTCATCGCGGGATCTCCGGACCTGCAGCGCTCGAGGTCAGTAAAGAAGCTTTCATCGCTTTCGAGCAACATTCTTCGATCGATATCGTTGTCGATCTCAAACCAGAAAGGTCGCATGAGGAATTAGATAAGGATATCCAGATGGAAATCAGTTCAAACGGAACACGAAACCTGGATACGTTGATCGACCAATTCGCTCCCCGGCGGCTTGTCTCTTTCATTCTTGCATCTGCCAAAATCGACGGACGAATCAAATGCCATCAAGTGAAAAGAGAAGACCGCCGAAAAATTATCGAAACGATCAAGCATTGGAAACTCGGTACTGTAAAAGAAATACCTCTGGATGGCGGAGAGGTAACGGCTGGCGGAGTGGATCTGCAGGAAGTCGACCCTAAAACGATGAGATCTCGCATCGTTAAGGGACTGTACGTCTGTGGAGAAGTATTGGATATTGCGGGACCTATCGGAGGGTACAACCTTCAAGCGGCTTTCTCGACCGGATACGTGGCCGGAGAATCAGCGGGGAAAGAAGCTGCGAATGGAGGAGGGCTTGAGTGATTATTTGTGAGTTGTATAATCTTTGAACGTAAACCCTTCCCTTTTCTCTTCCTTGGAAAGGAAGAACCTCGAACCGATGAGCTGCTCATAAGGAGGGAAAAAAGTATCGCCGTCGATGTCGTTGTCCACGAGCGTGAGAAAGAGCTCATCGGCCCGCTCCAAAAATTGTTCGTAGAGTTCGCCCCCTCCAATGATAAACACTTTCTCTTCGTCTTGTAAGGCGTCGAGCGCTATCCCCACTGCGGAATAGGTCTCAACGCCGGTGATGTCGTTCGACGTTAGAACTACATTCCGTCGGTCGACGAGGGGCTTCCCCATGGATTCGTACGTTTTTCTTCCCATTAATACGGCGTGACCGAGGGTTAAGCGCTTGAATCGTTTCAGGTCTTCGGAGATGTGCCACGGAATTTTTCCTTCTTTGCCGATGACTCTTTTTTTATTAAGGGCGGCAATGATGATGAGTTCCATGGACAGGGGGCTGCAGGGTTTGGTTGGAACAAGATTTCAAGATTGTAATCTTGTCATCATTCTAAACAGCAACTTCAAACTTGATCGGCTCGTCGCATTCGTAGCCAACGAGGGAGAAATCTTCGTACCGCAATTCGTCAAGGGGCTTTTTAGCGATAATAAGTTTGGGGCGAGGTTTCGGCGTTCGTTTCAGTTGTTCTTTTAAACCGTCGATATGGTTGACATAAATGTGCGCGTCGACGATCGTATGGCTGAAATATCCGACTTCAAGGCCGACGTCCTGCGCGATCGCCTGCGTAAGCAGGGAGTATGCCGCAATGTTGAACGGGATGCCGAGCGCAATGTCCCCCGACCGCTGCGTGAGATGGCAATTGAGTTTATTTCCCTGAACGTTGAAGACAAACGTATAGTGGCACGGGGGCAGCTTGCTGTGGGATGCGTTGCCCGGCTCCCATGCGCTGATGACCATTCTGCGCGAAGTCGGGTTTGTCTTCAACAAGTGAAGAACGAGAGCGATCTGGTCGATCTCTTTTACCTCATACTTCCCCGTCTTCGGGTTGACCTCCGCGCTCGGGAAACGACGCCAATATCGGCCGTACGCCGTTTCGAGGTTGCCGTATTCATCCGCCCATGCATCCCAGATCTTGGTTTGGTTCCGCAAGTTCCGAATATGGTCTTCGCCGGAAAGATACCAGAGCACTTCATAAAAAAGAGATTTCGTCTGCATCCGTTTTGTCGTCAACAACGGATAGCCTTCGCTGAGGTCGATTGTATAGTGCTCGGCAAAACACGATATGGTGTCGACCCCTGTTCTGTTTTTTTTCAACGATCCCTTTGAAAGAACGCGGTCGACCAAATCGAGGTATTCTCTCATCGCTGCTCCATGGTGAGGTGACGGGGAAACTTTCATAATCATAAATACTTTCGCCGTGAAAATCAAGCAAGGCGTGATCCCGGTAGTGACGCATTTTGATCTCAGTCCATTCCTTGTTGGATGCCCGCCAGAAGCATGCGGGCATGACGCAAATTCTAAACCGTCATTCCCGAATGATTCTATTGGGAATCCAAAATGCGTCACTATCGTGTTCCCGTTTCCAAGACATCGTTCTTCAAAAAGTCGATTTGCCCTTTCAAACATTTTGCTGTACCTTTGAACGTGGCAGATAACCCTGCCGAACTGCAGTGTTCCTGATCCCGAAACATGGGACAATATCCGATCCAACCTTCTGAAGAAACAGTCTCCCGTGCCCGACAACGAACGTCTCATCCGATCATTACAAACAAGCTGGCGAAAAGAAAAATCCGGCGCTCAAACGTACCGGGCGCTTGCCTTGTACGAGGCCGATGAAAAACAGAAGGCCACGTTGCTGAAACTCGCGGAAGCCGAGGAACATCATGCGCTCAAGTGGGAAGCGCGCCTTCGAGAACTCGGCTCCACCCCTCCTCAAGAATTTGATTCCCCGTTTGACAAACTGCGGCGCTGGCTTCTTGTGCGCAGCGGGACCGTCAATGCCATCCGGCGGCTCGAAGAACAGGAAGACAGGGATACGGACCGTTATGAAGCAGAAGCGATCCTCGCAGGGAGCCCGAAAGATACAGATGCCATGAAGGAGATCAAATCGGAAGAAAAAGTCCATTCAAAGGTCCTCCATTCAATGGCAGATGGCGACCAACCTCAAGCAAAATTAGAAGCGATCTTTAAAAAGGAAAAGTGGCATGCGGGACATTCAGGAGGATGGATCGGACAGGCAGTGTACGGCGCGAACGACGGCCTCGGCGCAGTGTTCGGCATCGTCACGGGAATGGCTGGCTATTCAGGCGGAGGACATGTCGTATGGGTTGCCGGCGTTGCTGGAATGCTCGCAAGCGCCCTCTCGATGGGGTCGGGAGCGTATCTCGCGCGGAAATCCGAACGCGAGGTGTATGAGGCAGAACTCGACCGCGAGCGGAGAGAAATTGAGGAAAATCCTGAAGAAGAAAAACAGGAACTGGAGCTCTTCTACCAGTTAAAGGGTTTCACTCCGGAAGAGTCGGCGATGATGGCGCAACGGTTGACGCAAAACCCCGAACAATTCCTCAAGACGTTGGCGCACGAGGAACTGGGCCTCTCATCGTCGACGTTCCCGAACCCCGTGAAGGAAGCGTTCTCCGCAACTGCGGCGACCGCAGTTGGGGGAATTATTCCGGTCGTACCGTTCATTTTCTTTTCCGGAGCACTGGCCATTGTACTCAGCCTTGTCATCAGCACGTGCGCGCATTTTCTTGTCGGCGTTCTAAAGACAATCGTCACCGGACGAAGCTGGTGGCGCAGCGGATTGGAAATGACATTGGTCGGTTTGCTGACGGCCGCGATCGCTTACGGCGTCGGCGTATTATTGAGTCCCGCAGGGCACTCGCTGCCGTAGAGATATCGTAAGAACTTTATGAGAAAAAAATCCCACAATTCATACCACCTCATTCAAAACTAACAATCAGGAGAAACACATGGACCATTCTCTCGTCACCACCAACTTCCAGCTTGACGGTTACAAGGTCGTAAAGAGCATAGGCGTGGTTCGCGGAATCATCGTGCGTTCGCGTTCTCTCTTCGGCAATATCGGGGCGGGAATCCAAGTCCTCTTCGGCGGCAACATCACGCTCTACACGAACCTCTGCGAGCAAACGCGCCGCGACGCTTATGAATTGATGATCCAGCACGCGCAGCAGCTTGGCGCAAATTCCGTCATCGGCTTCAGGTACGACGCCACTGAGATCATGAACGGGGTCACTGAAGTGCTTGCATACGGAACTGCATGCGTTGTCGAAAAGGCGTGAAGAAGAATTATGAATTAGGAATTTTAAATTATGAATGAGAGGAACGCTATCCTCCTTTCAGCCCCACAGAGATTTATCATGCCAAATTTAAAATTCAGAATTCCCGATTCATCAATTATCGGCTGGAAGAAATTTTACCTTACCCAAAAAGGTTTGTGCAATGGAAATTCAGGATAGAACTGTGTTGGTCCTCGGCGGCTGGGGACTCGTCGGGTCGGCTGTCTGCCGTTCGCTCATGGAAGAGCATCCGAAAAAAATCATTCTGACATCGCTGAAGGAAGCCGAAGCGCGGGAGGCTGTTGAACAAATGACGAAAGAATTTCCTCGGGCCGGGAAGAATTTTTTCCAGCCATGGTGGGGAAATATTTTCACGCGACAGGAACTGAAAGATATGAATCGGGAAGATATCCTCTCCGACCCGGTGCTTCGCGCCAAGTATATCGACGATATCGTCGACGAAATGTCGGAGCCGGTCCTTCATCGTTCAGCTCTGCATCAGCTGATCACGCACTATAAACCGGATGTCGTCATCGACTGCATCAATTCTGCAACCGCGATCGCCTACCAGAACGTTTTCCAGAGCGCAAGAGAAGTGCTGCAGCAATTGAGGGAGAACAAACCTGCCGGCAATGATACGCTCCGCGACTCCGTCGAACGGCTTTTGTGCACGCTGTATATACCGCAGCTGATCCGCCATGTGCAAATTTTTTACCGGTCGATGAACGAAGCGGGAACAAAAATCTATGTGAAGATCGGGACAAGCGGCACCGGCGGCATGGGGTTGAATATTCCGTACACGCACAGCGAGGAAAAGCCGTCGAGCGTCCTCCTCAGCAAATCGGCTGTCGCGGGCGCACAGACGCTGCTTCTGTTTCTCATGGGACGCACCCCGGACGCTCCTATCACTAAAGAAATAAAGCCGACCGGCGCGATCGCATGGAAAAAAATAGGGTTCGGCCCTATCGCAAAGCGGGGGAAACCGATCGAGCTCGTCGATTGTCCCCCTCGAAAGGGAATTCGTTTAGATGGCGCATTTGCAATCAAGATGGATATGCCCGCTCCGTCTAAACGACAACCGCTAAAATCCGTGTTTATCGACACGGGAGAGAACGGCATTTTTTCGCGCGGCGAATTCGAAGCGATCTCGACGCCCGGACAAATGGAATATGTGACACCCGAAGAGATCGCTACGGACGTTATCTACGAGATCAAGGGGGGAAACACGGGGCACGACATTATCAACGCGCTCGACAACGCAACGCTTGAACCGACGTACCGTGCGGGGTTTATGTTCAACAGCGCGCTTGAAAAGATGAAAGCGTTGGAGCGCGAACACAAGGTCGACAGCGTCGCATTCGAAATGCTCGGACCTCCGCGGCTCTCAAAACTTCTCTACGAAACTTATCTGCTGAAAGTATGTTTTGCGACGATGAAAACGGTTGTGAGCACGAGTGCAAAAGAATTGTCCAAAGCGCTGGCTTCTCTCATCGACGAAAATCAGACCTTGCGATCTCAAATTATTTCTATCGGGATCCCGATTCTTCTCCCTGACGGAAAGACGTTGCTGCGAGGGAGTGAAATTAAGATCCCACCGTTCCGCGGGGAGAATATCTTAAAAATCACCGACAAATCGGTCGACGAATGGGCGACAAGCGGCTGGGTCGACCTTCGGGTCGGCAATATGGAGAAGTGGAAAAGCCGCTTTACAGAAGCGATCAAAAACGCCGACAAATTGTCGCACACGGAGACGAGCTCACGGTATCTGCGCAACCTCGAATACTGGAAGAATTTTGACGAGATCGATCCCGGAAAAATCGTCGGGTGGATTTTCACCGAAGAGGAAAAGGGAGAACGGATGAAAGCGTAGACGACCTGCTATGCGTTTGGCATACCTAACTTTCGAACGGCGAATCGTGTTGATGAAAAACATTTCCTTTAGTTTTGTGCCTCTTCTTCTCGCAGTTCCTCTTTTTCTTCGGGCGCAAAGCAACCCCAATTTTAACGTGAACCTCCGCATCGATTATTCCTCTGCGGATGAGACGATCGATTTATGCGAAGGGCGGCTCTTCAACGTGAACAGCGTCGCCGACCTGCGTGGGACACAGCTTGCGGCGACTACAAGCATTCTGCTCGCGAGGAAACAGTACACGCCCGATGTATTCCGCCGCGAGCTCGAGCTGCTGCGCGACAATTCGAGAAGCCCTGACGATATTTTCGGATTAGCTCCGGTGCGCGCGCATCTTTCAGAAATTAAGGCCTTGCTTCTCGAGGCAAAAAAGAATCAACTCGACCGGCGCGTAGTGGCAACGATCGCGCAATTTTTCCCCGGCGATTGCTCCATCTCGGCGGACCTGCCCGTGTACATCGTGGCGTTCGGGAACGAGAACGCTGCTGCGTTTGTCCGGCGCGTTGTCTGGAACGGCAATACTCCAGTATTCGTCGGGGAGAATGAGGGCGAACCAGTCATTGTCGTCAACCTCGAACGGTTCGTCGACGGAACGACTTCGACCGAAACTCAATTCATCCAAACATTGAGCACGCTCGCCCATGAAACATTTCACGCGGTGTTTGCCGTTTATCAGTCTTCGTCGCCCGTTTGGAGAGATATCAATTCCCGGCGGTCTCCGTTCTGGTCTCTTGCCGAACTTGTCCAGAACGAAGGCATCGCCTACAGGATCTCATTCCAAGAACAGACGGGCGGCACTCTTCCGCCGTACATCTTCGCAAGCGCAAAAAATGCCATAGCTGTGCTCAGCCACGCAATGAGCGAGATGTCTTCTCCTTCGATCAGCGAACCGCGGGCACGCGAGCTGCTAATGGACGCGAACCTATCGGGTTCGTTCGAAAAAAATTATGGCGCCGCAGCCGGACTGCTTATGGCGTTCGCCATCGACTCAAAGATGGGAAGAACGGCGCTCACAGAAACGATCGCAAAGGGAGTGGGGGATTTTTTCCAGAAATACGATGAGTTGACAAAGCAGTACGATGAGTTGCCGAAATTATCGGATGAGGTGATGAAAGAAGTAGTGAAATGAATGACGAACGACGAATGTCAATTGACAATCGGCATTCGTCAATTACCTACTCGTATCGCAACGATTCGATGGGGTCGAGGTTTGCTGCCTTCCATGCGGGATAGACTCCGAAGACGATCCCGATGAACGAGCAGAAGATGATCGCTACGATGTTGAGCCCCAGTGCGGAGAAATCCATGAACGGTGTAGAAAGCATTGCGACGCTGTTGTTCCATGGAAAAATTGCGGGAGCGCCGGTGAGCACTGCGACAACGTTTCCGAGAATCGACCCGGCAATAATCCCAATCACTCCCCCGATCTGACTGAAAACCACTGACTCGCTTAAAAACTGCGACAGAACGTTCGCTTTCGTCGCTCCGAGAGCTTTCCGGATCCCGATCTCCTTCGTTCTTTCAGTCACCGACACAAGCATGATATTCATGATCCCGACGCCGGCGGCGAGTAGCGCGATGCATGCGATCCCCAGCGTCCCGATTTTTATCATGAAGGTGAGGTCGTTGAACTGCTGGATGAGCGTATCGTTGGAAAAAATAGCGAAGTCATCGTCGGCACCGGGAGGGACATGGCGGATCGTGCGAAGCACGGCGGTCGCAAGCTCAATCGTTGCGTCGTAATTGTTCTGGTCCTTCGTCTGCACCATGATATTGATGGACCGCTGCTTCCCGTATAAACCCATCGCCGTCGTGATCGGGATCGCCAGGTAATTGTCCTGGTTGCCTCCGAGGAACGACCCCTTTGGCTCGATCGTTCCGATCACCTTGAACTTGTTCCCATCGACCTTCACGGTCTCTCCTATCGGCGTCCCGCGCTCAAAAAGTTTTTCGACGACGCCGTTCCCCAAAACGCATACCGGGGCCGCGTATTCGATCTCCTCCTCGGTAAATGCCCGCCCATCTTTGATCGTCCAGTTGTTCGTCGGAAAACCTTGAACCGTTTCTCCCACCAATCCCACGTTCGGATTCGTTTTATCGTCGTTGTGCCATACCTGCTTTATGCCGAACCATGATTCGAGGCCGATATACTTCGCCTGCGTCATCCGACGGACAAACATTTCGCCCTGATCGAGGGTGATATCTTTTCTGTTGCGGAACTTATCGCGGTCGCGGCCCCCATGAAAGAAGCCCGTCGGAAATTTTTGTATTTGGAAGGTATTGGTGCCCAGGTCGCTCAGCCCATGCTCGATGGCGTTTTGAAGAACGCCCATCGCCGTCATCACGCCGATGATCGAAAACACGCCGACGCTGATGCCGAGCAGCGTCAGCGAAGACCGAAGCTTGTTGACGCGAATGGCGTTCAACGCCATTTTAAAACTTTCTTGTATTTGCATAGGGCTTATGGGGCAATTAATAATGAATAATTAACAATGAATAAGAAAAGCATGAGGCGTTCCCATCATTCATTATTCATTCTTCATTATTCATTGTTGTTATTCGTATCTCAGCGCTTCCACCGGGTCCAATTTCGAAGCGCGGTTTGCGGGTAAAAATCCCGAGACGACGCCGACAATAATAGAAATGAGGATCGCTATTCCCACGACGCTGAGCGGCATAGATGTCGGAAGGATCTGATTCAGAAGGAGGCTCAGCGGATATGAAATAATTATTCCGATAAGGCCTCCGATAAGAGAAAGAGAAGCCGATTCGATGAGAAACTGAAGGAGCACAGTGCTTCGCTTAGCGCCGATCGCTTTACGGATTCCGATCTCCTTCGTCCGTTCAGTGACGGAGACGAACATGATGTTCATAATTCCGATGGCCCCGACAAACAACGAAAGCGCGGTGATGAACAGCCCTATGCCCGCAACGACGCCGCCGATCGCGTTGAATGTCTGAACGAACATTTCCTGCTGGTTGATGGCAAAATCATCCTCGGCTTTCGGAGGCACATGACGCGCTTTTCTCAGGATTCCGCGGAGCTCTTCTTTCGTGTCGTCGAGATCCTTGATGTTGGCCGCCTTGACGGAAATCTGGATGCCCCTGTTCGACCCGAAGTGCTGGAAGAACGACTCGATCGGAATTACGATCCGGTCGTCGAGGCTTTCGAGTCCCAGAAAGCTTCCCTGCTTCTCCACTACTCCGACAACGCGAAACGTCGCCGAGCCGATCCTCACCGTTTTGCCGATCGGAGTCTCGCTGGGAAAAAGGTTATCGGCGACCTCGGACCCGAGGACGCACACTGGCCTCCCCCCGTCGGCTTCTGATTGACTAAAAAAGCGTCCGGCATCCATGAGGATGCCGCTCGTTTCCACGTATTGATCGTTCGCGCCGATCACCGTCACACCGTCCGAACTTCGGTCCTGGTATTTGACAGAAGCCATCGTATAACATGCCGGGGTTGCCGCTTTAACAAGCGTTGCCTGTCTTTCTATCGCTTTGTATTGATCGTATTTGATGTCTTTCCTGTTGCGATATTTCCACCACTCGTCTCCGCCAAACCACGGCCACTTCTGGACATAGAGAACGTCCGCACCGATCTTTGAAATGCTGTCGTTAAACCCGCGACTCAGTCCTTCAATGGCCGTCCCCATGAGCGTCACGGAAACGATGCCGATGACGATTCCCAGAGTGGTGAGCACCGACCGCATCTTATTCGCGCGGATGGCCTGGAAAGAAATTGCCAGCCCCTCTTTCAGCTCGTATGCAAAGTCTGCAACTTTCATTCCCATATCTGCACCTCGTCTCCGAAATGTAGTGTGGTGGAACAAGGAACCGCACCGTGCAGCGATGCAGTTATGCCAACTTCGGCACAATCTTCTTCTCGACAGGTTCATCCCGTTCGACCATGCCGTCGCGGATACGGATAATCCGGTTGGCGTGTTCCGCAATATACTCTTCGTGCGTGACGAGAATAATGGTGTTGCCGTTGTGATGAAGCTCTTCCAACAACGCCATGATCTCGTCTCCGGTCTTCGTATCGAGGTTTCCCGTCGGCTCGTCCGCAAGGATGATGGAAGGTTTCGTCACAAGAGCTCGGGCGATCGCAACGCGCTGCCGCTGGCCGCCGGAGAGTTCGTTCGGCCTGTGATGCATCCGATCGGCAAGATTAACATGGTGGAGGGATTCTTCCGCAAGCCGCTTCCGTTCGTGGGCATTGATGCCGCCATAGATCAAAGGTAGTTCGACGTTGTGGAGAGCGTCAGAACGTGGAATAAGATTGAACGTCTGAAAAACGAAACCGATCTCCTTGTTGCGAATCTTCGCAAGCTCGTTATCGTTCATCTCGCTCACGTTAACCCCGTTGAACTCATACAACCCGGTCGATGGGGTATCGAGGCATCCGAGGATGTTCATCAGCGTCGACTTGCCCGAGCCCGACGGCCCCATAATAGCGACATACTCGCCCCGTTCGATCTGAATTGAGACGTCGTGCAGGGCATGCACGGCTTCCGTTCCCATGACGTATGTCTTGCTGATATTTTTGATGTTGATGACGTTCATAGACAAACCTTTGCTGTTGACGGTACGAAGGCTTTTCGATGTTCTCTTTGTTCTTTCTTCATTGAGCGGCGCTAATCAAACAACATACACGTTGGAAAAAAAACCTTTTTGGACGTTTAAGCGTATCCGAAAATTATGTCCCTTCTTTCTTCATCATGCCGAAGCGTTTCGCGCTGTTGTCAACTTTCACGGTCGACCCATCCTCGAGATCCCGATTGATCGCCTTATAGCTGCCCGACACCACTTGGTCGGTTTCGGTAAGCCCGCTGATGATCTCTACCGTCGATTCGTCGCTGATCCCGCGTTTCACCGGAACCTGTTTCGCTTTGCCGTCCTTTACTACAAAGACTACTTCGACCGGCTTCTGCATTGCCATAGCCGCATTCCCTTTGCCGGCAGAATCTTGTTTGCCTTCGGCCATTTTCGGCGTTCTTGTCGTGACGCTCTGTATCGGTACTGCAAGGACATTGTTCCGAGTTTCGGTCTGGATATCTGCTGACATCGACATGCCGGGACGAAGCTCAATATCCTTGTCGAGCACGCGAATTTTCACCTGGAAGTTCGTCACTTCATCCTGCGTTCCCGCGCCGGTCGTCGTTGCGGTGTTCGCAATCTCATAAACAATGCCCTTCAATTTGCGGTCCGGGTAAGCGTCGACTTGAATGTTAGCAGTGTCTCCGATAGCGACAAGGACAACGTCGTCCTCTCCCACATCGACACGTGCTTCCATCCTCGACAGATCAGAGACCGTCATGATTTCCGTTCCTTCCGTGAAACTGCTGCCGCTAACTCTCTCGCCGAGTTCGGAGATGAGCTGCGAGACCGTGCCGTCCATCGGAGCGTAGATCGACGTCTTTGCGAGACTTTCTTTTGCCTGATTGAGCGAGGCTTGCGCTTGAGTCACTCCCGACACCGCGGATTCATACTGCGCTTGTGCGACCTTAAACGCCGTTTTTGACCCGACAAAATCCTGGTCGGACATGAGCTTCTTTTCAAACAATCCCTGCGCGCGTTTGTATTCGCTTTCGGATTTGTCAAGATTGGCTTGATTTAAAGAGAGCGCCGCTTTTGCCGAAACAAGTGCGGCAGCGGCTCCATCGACGCCCGCTTGATACTGATCGGGCTTGATACGAACGAGGAGATCCCCCTTGCGCACTCTTTGTCCTTCCTTCACGGGGAGTTCGATGATCTCTCCGCTGACTTCCGCGTTGATCTTCACCGCCGTCTCAGGCTGAATTTTCCCGGAAGCAGTCACGATCTGCGTGATCGATTTTCGGACCACCTGGTCCGTTTGGACGCTGATGACATTCTCTCTTTTGCTCCCCAGGAGAACGATCAACACGAGCACTAGGATGACAGCGCCAATGCCGGAGAAAATGAAGATCTTCTTTTTTGATTTAAGTGACTTTCCGTTAGCCATTTCGCGCTACTCCCTAAGAATGATATTTTCTCAATTGTTCTTTTAGTAAGACGTGTTGCCCACTGCAAAAGCGAGGTTCATTTTTGCAGTGATGTAATTGTACGTTGCATTCACCTTGCTCGCCTCCGCGTTCACGAGTCCGGCATTGGCCGTCAGGAGGTCGACCAGCGTTCCTGCGCCGAGGTTGTACGTCTCTTCGGCGACCTTTTGGTCCTGAGCCGCGGATTGAAGACTCTTGACGCTGGCCGTATACTGTTTGCGCGCAGACTCAAGATTGAGGAGCGCTTTCTTCACATCGACGTTGACGTTGCGTTCCGTTTGGAGGAGCGATAGTTCCGCGTTCCTGCGGTCGACGGCGGCGGATTGCACCGCCTGGTTCGTCGCAAAATTGTCGAATAGTTTCCAGCTGATCTGGAGCCCCCACGTGATACCCTTACCGTCGGACAGATTGGAAATAAGCGTATTGTTCAGTGCGTAAGCCGCAAATGCGCTGACTGTCGGGTAATACCGGGCGATCGCTGCAGTCTCTTCAGCGTGCGCACCGTTGAGAGATTCCATCGCTCCCTGGTAGTCGGGGCGGGAATTCATCGCCGTCTTGCTGAGCTGCTCCATATTCTTATACATATCTTTGGTCGCATTGAGTTCCGCGTCGCTGATATCGGGAGCGATCGAGGAATCGGCGATGGTGTAATCGACGGAAACATCCATCCCGATGAGGGCGATGAGATCGGCCTTGGATTCATCGAACGTGTTTTGCGTTTGGATGAGATTCAATTCATCCGCGGCAACGACCGATTGCTGGCGATAGACGTCCGCAATCGAAAGGGAGCCGACCTTATTCGACTCCGTGATACGGTCGAGCTGCCGCTGATCGCGTTTCAAATTCTCTTCGCTCACTTTCACAAGCTGTTCATTCCTCAACACGGCGAGATAATCGCTCTGCACTTCAAAAACTATTTGCTGCTTTGTCCTGGAATACGAGTCGTACGTCGATCCTGATGCCGCGACCGCCCGTTTCAACGTTCCTTCGCGCGAAAATCCGTCGAAGATATCATACCCCGCGCTGAATTGTGTCTGAAAGTTATTCGTAACGGAGAACGATTCAGGAATAAGTATCGGAACGCCCGAGATCAATCTTGTAGATGCCGCGTTGTCGTTCTGTTGTCGCGTCCATCCTCCGATGGCGGTAAGCGACGGAAAGTATGTTCCATACGCCGCAAGGACGCCGCTTTGAGCCGCGTCCACATTATTCTCCGCTTGCCTCACCTGAACGTTTTTATCCAGCGCAACATCGATTGCTTGTTTCAACGTAAGGGAATTTTGAGGGATTGTCTGGCACAACAAGGAGGTCGTCGTTGATAAAACCAGAAAGGTCGCAAACAGTCGTTTCATACATCATTCTCCAAGCTAATACGTGGATCTGTACTCATAACCTGTCTTTTAACGAATACAGATAATTAAAGTTTCAGTTCACCGACGATTTTATCCTTTAAATATAGGGATTTATGGGGAAATATGCACGTCGGGAAGCACCTTCGCCCTCAGATGTATTTGACATAGCAAATACAAGGATGTTTGATTCAATCTCAATCTAATAAAGAGGAGTTCCGGATCAGTCGGAAGGGTTCAAGCAGGTCGATGGAATTTCTCGATGATAGGGTCTTTAATAGAGAGCAAATAGTGCAGAGCGGCATCGTGATCGTTTGCGATAACCCCTTCCAAAATCGCTTCTTCAATTTTTGACTTCAAGACCCCCACAAGCTTGCCGGGTTCCAATCCGCATACCTGCATAATTTCTTCGCCGCGGACGGGCGGCTGGAATGCACGCAGACGATCCTTCTCCTCCACCTCCTTCATCTTCGCATTGACCCGGTCATAGTTATCGGTATACTCTTTGACAAGTTTTGGATTTTTTGACGTGATGTCTGCCCTGCACAATATCATGAGGTCGTCGACGAGATCCCCGGCATCGAACAGCAAACGGCGGACTGCCGAGTCGGTGACATCTTCGTCGACGAGCGCCATCGGACGAAGGTGCAGCCGGACTAATTTCTCGACGTATGGAATTTTATCGAACGGCAGTTTCAGTTTGCGGAAGAGGTGTTTCACCATTCGCGCGCCGAGTTCCTCATGTCCGTAAAACGTCCATCCTATTCCTTCTCTGAATTGTTTCGTCCTCGGCTTGGCAATGTCGTGGACAAGGGCGGCGAAGCGGAGGTAAAGGTTGCCGGTCACCGTTGAAATGTTGTCCACAACCGTACATGTATGAAGGAAGACGTCCTTATGATGATGGTCGTCGCGTTGCTCCACCCCCGAAAGCTCCGCAACTTCCGGCAGTACGATCTGCATGACGCCCGTAGTGAACATGAGGATGAGGCCGACAGATGGTTTCGGGCTGGCGAGAATTTTCAGGAATTCGTCTGTGATGCGTTCCTGCGCGACGATGGCAAGCCGCTCCTTCATTCCGGCGACGGCGTCGAGCGTTTTTTTGTCCAAAGAAAACCCGAGTTGAGAAGCAAACCTCAGCGCACGCATCATGCGCAACGGGTCGTCGTCGAACGTTTTCGCAGGGTCGAGCGGCGTGCGGAGTATTTTCGCCCCGATGTCCGCTCGTCCCTGGAATGGATCATTTATTTCTCCCAGCGTAGAGGAATTCAACGAGACGGCAATTGCGTTAACGGTGAAATCGCGCCGTAAAAGGTCTTCCTCGAGCGAAGCATTTTCCACCACCGGATTCCGGGAATCCTTCGAATAACTCTCTTTTCGGGCACCGACAAATTCTATTTTCAGATCGCCAAGGCGGAGCATTGCAGTGCCGAATTTTTCGTACGTGACAATTTTTGCCCCGCCAAATTTTTGGAATATAACCCGCGCGAACTCTATTCCGCTGCCAACGACGACGACGTCGATGTCGTGCCCCTCCTTCCCGAGGAACAAGTCGCGCACAAACCCGCCGACGACGTACACCATCAACCCTGCCTCATCAGCAAAATGCCCGATCGATTGAAGTTCGGGGGAGCGCACTTCGATATGATTGTCGTTCACGTTCATACGCTATGATACGCCAAATTTTTGTACCTGAATAGAATTCAGGATCCTCTGTGCGACATCGAGCGCCCGGCGTCCGTCGACACCCGACACGATCGGCTGTCGCTTTTCGCGCACGACCGAAATGAAGGATGCCAGCTCATATTTCAGCGCGTTCACTTCTTTCACTTCCGGCTGTTCGTACACGATGTTGCGTTTCTTTTTTCCTTCCCCGATCTGTCCGAGCAGCATTGTCGTTTGACCGCCCGTATCTCTCTCCTCTGCAAGCCGGAATACTTCGGCAACTCCTTGAAGAAAATCTATCGAGATATATCCGTTGAGCTGGAACATCCTCATCTTGCGCATTTTGTTTTGTGAAATACGGCTCGCCGTCACGTTCGCGACGCATCCGTTTTCGAACTGGAGTCGCGCGTTCGCGATGTCGACCGATTCCGAGACCACCGCGACTCCGTTCGCATCGATCCTCGTCACGGGCGATTGGACCAGACTGAGGATGACGTCGATGTCATGGATCATCAAGTCGAGGACTACGGCGACGTCGGTTCCTCTCGGATTAAATTGCGCCAGACGGTGCGACTCGATGAACATCGGCTTCAATTTATATGATTCGAGCGCAAGGATCGCCGGGTTGAATCGTTCGATGTGACCTACTTGGATGACGCATCCTTTCGTTTCCGCAAGTGAAATAAGCCGGTCCGCCTCGGATACGGTCTGCGTTATCGGCTTTTCGATGAGCACATGGACGCCGGCGCTAATGGCCTCGTTCGCGAGCTCGAAATGTTTGGAAGTCACCGACGCCACGCTCACCGCGTCGACATTTTTCAGGAGGTCATCCAGCCGGTCGAACGACCTAAGCCCGGGGTATTGCGATACGATTGCTTCAGCTTTCGCCTTATCGACGTCGTAGATGCCGACCAGCGATCCTTCAGCTAGCTCGGAATACATTTTCACGTGGAGCGAGCCGAGATGGCCGACTCCGATTACGCCGATGCGGGGGTAAGGGTTCATGGTTCTTGGTTCGTAGTTCTTAGTTCGTAGTTCTTAGTTCGTAGTTCTTGGTTCGTAGTTCTTGGTTATGTGTTCATTGTTGATTGTTCATTGTTAATTGTCCGATTTTGTCTCGCTCGTCCCGCCCGGACTTTTTGCGACGGCGCTGCCTACTGCACGGTCGAATCCACCGAATCGATCGTCGTGGTAATAGACCACAGCAATGTAGCGGTTGATCGTGCGCCAATCGTTCCCTTCGAGTGCGATCCAATCCGCGTCGTTCGCTTCCCCTGTCACTGAGTCGATCGAGGCCGTCACATATTGATAGTCGTACACCCCTCGGCGGATCCATTTATGGAGCGAATACATTCTCTTCGATGGGTCGAGTTCCATTTTGAAATCATCCCGAATTTGCCACTGGTTGAACGCCCCGACAAGATAAATATCTTTCTGCGAAGGCGAAGGGAGTTCCAGCCTAAATTCAACATCAAGATAGTCGGAATTGGCACCGGTAAACGGCCTCAATTTCGCTGCGCCGTTCGCGTCGATGGTCCCCTGCCATTCAAAACGAGACAGGTCGGCCCCTTCCCGGAGCCGAACCTTTTCTTCATTCGGATACAAGCGCGGAGAACCGATGTCGAGCCGGCGATATTCGTTGCCCGGGGGAACGTTGCGTATCGAAAACTTTTTCTCCGGACGGTACGCCTGTTCAACGAAGGTATCCGGGTCATCGTCGTCGACGTCGATCCGGAAAGCATCGTACAATTTCCAGTTCTGGATGATGTCGACACACTTCACGTTAAGATGATTGATGCGATTCGCGGGCAGTTGCTCTTCATCCGGGGGCACGTCGACCTTGACGGTGATCAGGTTCATTTGATTATACGGAGCGCCTTTTCCTGGATAATACGCGTTGTCTACCCGCATTGAAATTCCAACGGCGTTTTCCAGAACAATGAAGCGGCCTTCACCGAGAACTTCATCGTTCATATCCTCGTCGAGGATAGCAAAGAGATAGTTTCCCGAATACGGAAAGAGGACGACGCCGTGGTCGTCCGGAAAATCATTCTTGTAATGATAGTCGTAGTGATGCACTCCGTTCGGCGCAACGGTGAACTGAAGCTGCTGGCTCTTCGTATGGTAATCTTGATTGAGGAAAACGTTGTTGTCGGCCTTCCAATCCTTCGTTGCATGCGCAAATACGATCTGGAGGTTGGGCGGATGCTCGGCCGATATGTCGAACTCTATGGTTACTTTCTGCCCCACGGAAATAACCGGAGGGAGATACTCGTCGTCCGACGCATAAATGCGCAGCCCAAGGAGGGAGACCGTGGGTGCTTGCGCAAAACACAAACTGTAACTCGCCAGAATGAGAAAGAGAACTTTTTTCATAAGTCTTTGGGTGAAACGACAATCGTTCTTTCAAGCCAGGAATGAAATTCAGCGACGCTATGAAAAAGATAATCCGTTTTTGTCTGCATGACAACGTCTTTGCTGTACGAATCCCACACGACCGCAGCGATGGGCACTTCGGTCTCGCGAGCGGCTTTGATATCTGCCACCGCATCGCCGACCATCAGCACCTCGGAGGGCCGCAGCGAAAATTTCGCCATGATTTTTCTGATTCCATCTCCGGACGGTTTGAATTCGTCGACATCATCGCCGGTGATCACAATGTCAAAATATGATGCGATGCCTAATTCGGCGAGAG
>DATJXA010000120.1:0-14379 GCA_035500675.1 Bacteroidota bacterium
CGTCGTCGATCTGGGGCTCGCTCAAAATAAAACGGTCAAGCTTGGCGCCGACCATGGCCCGTCAAAAGCGGGGAGCGAGTTGAAAGCGTTGAACGACGCCTTCGTCAACGTGGCGAAGGACGCAACTCCTGCCGTCGTTTCAATCGTGGTCACAACGAAAGCGAAGAAACCGCCGGAGAATGAGTTCTTCCATTTCTTCCCCGACTTTAAATTCAAAATGCCCGAAGAAGAGCAAACGCAAGGAGCCGGCTCCGGCGTCATCGTGACCTCGGACGGATACATCCTCACGAACAATCATGTCGTGCAGGACGCCGACGAGGACGGCATTGAGGTTGTCCTGAGCGACACACGAAGGTTTAAAGCGAAGTTGATCGGCACGGACCCGCTTACCGATATCGGCGTCATCAAGATCGACGCGACGGGACTTCCCGTTGCAATGCTCGGCAATTCCGACGAGCTGCAGGTCGGCCAGTGGGCGATCGCGATCGGAAATCCGCTCGCGCTGACATCGACAGTTACCGCCGGCATCATCAGTTATCTCGGCCGCAACATACAGATCATCGGCGACAATTACGGCGTTGAAAATTTCATCCAGACCGATGCTGCAATCAATCCGGGAAACAGCGGAGGCGCGCTCGTGAATATCAGCGGAGAGGTCATCGGCATCAATACTGCGATTGCGACGACCAACGCACGCTACCAGGGATATGGGTTTGCTATTCCGATCAATCTCGCGAAAACGGTCGCTGAAGATCTCATCCTCCACGGAAAAGTTGAGAGAGGGTACATCGGCGTCTCGATCTCCGCAGTCGACGCGACGGTCGCAAAAGCAGCCGGACTCCCGAGTATCGAAGGAGTCCTTGTGCAGGACCTCATTCAGGACGGAGCGGCAAAAGACGCGGGCATCAAAGAAGGAGATATCATTCTCTCCGTCGACGGAAAGACCGTCAAAGCGCCGAACGAACTTCAAACGATGATCGCCGGCCGCCATCCGGGCGAGAAAGTTGAGCTTCAGATCTGGCGCGACGGGAAACAGATCGAACGCACCGTCACGCTCAAAGCGCGTTCCGATAAATCGAACCTGGCCTCAAACGACACCGAAGGAGACGACGATCAAACGGCAGCTGAGAAAAGTTCTAAGCCGGTCCAGTTTGACGACCTTGGATTCTCGGTGACGAAAGCCGATGCGAAAATACGCAAGGAACGAAAAGTGGAGAGCGAAGTGATCGTCTCGGATGTGAAGCGTTACAGCGAAGCGGACGATAGGCAAATGCAACCGGGAGACATCATTGTCGAAGCGGACCGTAAAGAGGTCACATCGGTCCCCGATTTCGCGAAGCTTGTAAAATCGAAGAAACCGGGAGATGCGCTGATGCTCCGCGTGAAAAGCGCAAACGGAGCGTCGCGATTTATCGCCGTGCAGATCCCCAAAGACTGACGCCGCGTATCGGTTTTTGGTTTTCTCCCTCATAATTAAGCTCGATACAAAAAGAGTCCCTGTGATGTTTTGCAGGGACTTTTTTTGTATATTCTATCACGCAGGAGGATAATGTTTTTGATTCCCCGCGTTTGACTTCCGCATTCAATCATCCGAAAGGCCACAGTTGTGATCCGATACTTTACGTCCGGAGAATCTCATGGCCAGGCCCTCGTAGGGATCATCGAGGGGCTTCCGGCCGGAGTCGAGATTTCAGCCGAATACATCAATCACCAGTTGTGGAGACGCCAACAGGGGTACGGCAGAGGTGGGAGGATGAGGATCGAGTCCGACAAAGTCGAGATACTTTCGGGCGTGCGTTTCGGGAAATCTCTCGGTTCGCCGATCGCTCTCGTCGTGCGGAACAAAGACTGGGTGAACTGGACGGAGAAGATGTCCGTGGAAGGGACCGGCGCAGGCGTTCAAAAGATCACCACTCCGCGGCCCGGACATGCAGACCTTGTGGGAGCGTTGAAGTATGGCTTCGATGATCTTCGCAATGTCATAGACCGGGCCAGCGCCCGCGAGACCGCCATGAGAGTGGCGTGCTGCACAATCGTAAGAAAATTTCTCGAGACGTTTGGGATCTTTGTCGGAAGTCATGTCATCAGCATCGGGCCTGCCGAACTGCGTAACCGTATCGCGGTCGACCGCTCGGTCAAAAAATTTACGAAGGCATCATGCGGCGCATACAAAGTCGCTGAGCAGGCCGATAAATCCGAAGTGAGAATTCTCGAAAAAGCAGCTTCCGAAAAAGCGATCGCCGCAATTAAAGGTGCAAAGAAAAAAGGGGACACGTTAGGAGGAATATTTGAAGTCATCGTGACCGGACTCCCCGTCGGCCTTGGGAGTTATGTCGAGTACGACAGAAAGCTCGACGGCCAATTAGCCCAGGCGATCGCGTCGGTTCATGCCGTGAAGGGGGTCGAAATAGGCGACGCCTTCGCAAATGCGAAATTGTACGGCTCGCAGGTCCATGATGAAATTCTAAAAGACAACAAGGGCAATCTCATTCGTCCGACGAATGGAGCGGGAGGGCTCGAGGGAGGAGTGACCACGGGCGAAATGCTTGTGCTGCGGGGTGCGATGAAGCCGATCTCGACGCTGGCGAAACCGTTGCGTTCCGTCGATTTCAAAACAAAGAAAGTCGTTCCGTCACGATATGAACGCTCGGATGTTTGCGCCGTTCCGGCATGTTCTGTCATCGCGGAAGCGGTGATCACGCCCATCCTGGCAAATGCATTTCTTGAAAAATACGGGGGCGATTCGATCAAGGAAATACGCAAACGTTACAAAAAGGCCTGAATTCATAATTCTCCCCAGCAGAAATGAACCGGCCACTTTTCCTTTAGATCTATCAAAAGCCCTCACATTAAGAGGCCAAATGGCCCGAGTGTCCGGTTCATTTTCAAAATGGGACACTACCTTCTCACGCTTCTCTTTTTCTCGCCCCAAACACGCCATTTTCTTGACAATCCAACACCAGATTGCTATATTTTCGTCATCTGCACGTCGGCGTTGAAGTAATACTAGAGGCGTGTTTACGCCGGTTTCATGCTAGCACATCGGTTTCATTGCCGATGACATCACTGAATAATCGTGCTCCATCTGGAATGACGTAGGAGGCTGTCTTCAGTTCAAAACTTACTTCGAAAAGCATTCATGGTCGGCTCAACAGCAAGGTTTTGGTTTTGAATCAAAACTATGAACCAATGAGTGTCTGCAACGTTAAGAAAGCAATCATTCTTCTCTTCCTCGGGAAAGCAGAGCTGATCGAAGCTCACGCTGGAAAACTGCTTCGCTCTGTGTCGATGGCTATGCCGTTTCCCAGCGTCGTAAGACTCTCCGTTTACATTCGCGTTCCGTACAAGAAAATAATCCTTTCTCGCAAGAACATCCTGAGACGTGACGGCCACCGCTGCCAGTATTGTGGGAGGGGCGACCTTCCTCTCACCGTCGACCATGTGTTGCCCCGCTCGCGGTCGGGCGAAGATACGTGGGAGAATTTAGTATGCGCGTGCGTTCAATGCAACAACGCAAAAGGGGACAGGACACCCGACGAAGCGCGCATGCCTCTTCTTCGGAGACCGAGTCGTCCAAACCATGTGACCTTCATAAGACATTTTGTCGGCAATATCGATGAACGCTGGAAACCGTATCTATTCATGAATTAGCCGATCGAGAAGGAAATCTTTAGACTTCTTTGGCATCAAAAAAAAGAATACTGAGCGGGATGCGTCCGACGGGAAAACTCCATTTGGGGCATCTCGTCGGGGCTCTGGAGAATTGGGTCGCTCTCCAGAATGAATTCCAGAATTTTCATCTCATCGCCGATTATCACGCGCTTACGACCAACGTGGAGACGCGCGATCTGTACCGGAACTCGATCGATATGGTGATCGATTGGCTTGCCGTAGGGATCGATCCTGCGAAAAGCCCGATTTTTCGTCAATCGCAGATCAAGGAGCACACCGAGCTCCACTTGATTTTTTCGATGCTCATTACGACCGCACGGTTAGAGCGAAATCCGACGCTCAAGGACCAGGTGAGAGACCTCAACATCGAAACAGTATCGTATGGCCACCTCGGCTATCCAGTGCTCCAGTCGTCGGATATTTTATTGTACAAAGGAGACGTTGTTCCGGTCGGAGAAGATCAGGTGCCGCACATCGAAATTACACGGGAGATCGCGCGGCGGTTCAACGCACAGTACGGCGCCGTTTTTCCCGAGCCGGAGCCGCGGTTGACAAAATTTGCAAGATTGCCCGGCCTCGACGGCAATCAAAAGATGAGCAAGTCGACCGGCAACACGATCCTGCTTGCCGACGACCCGGCCGAAATTCACAAGAAGTTGAAAACGGCGGTGACGGATCCCCAGAAAGTCAGGAAGGGAGACCCCGGCCGTCCCGATGTCTGTCTTGTCTTCACGTATCACCAGAAATTTAATCCGACTGAAGTGCCGGAGATCCGGCGCGGATGCGAGTCGGGCGCTCTCGGTTGCGTTGATTGTAAAAAGAATTGTGCGGATAAGATCTCGGACGCGCTCGCACCGATCCGTGAAAAGAGAGCGCACTATGAAGCGCATCTCGACGACGTGAAGAATATTTTATCGGATGGAGAGACGCGGGCAAAAAAAGTGGCCCATGAAACGATGGAGCAAGTTCATTCAGTCATGTCGATAGGGTAGCCGATGTATCGGATCAAGTTATCGGACTTCGAAGGACCTCTCGACCTCCTGCTCTTTTTTATCAAAAGAGACGAGCTCGATATCTACGATATTCCGATCGCGAAAATTACGAAAGACTTCCTCGAGTATCTCCAGTACCTCCAGGAACTCGACCTTGACATTGCCGGAGAGTTCATCGTCACCGCCGCGGAGCTCATGCAGATCAAGGTGCAGATGCTTCTGCCCCGACAGCCGGG
Organism: Bacteroidota bacterium; assembly: GCA_035500675.1. GTDB lineage: Bacteria > Bacteroidota > Ignavibacteria > UBA10030 > UBA8401 > JAGVPT01. The sequence goes on from DATJXA010000120.1 coordinate 4,901, forward strand.
AGAGGGAGAAGAAGAACTCGACCCGCGCGCCGAACTCGTGCGCCGCCTTCTTGACTACAAACGTTACAAGGAGATGGCCGAGCGGCTCCAGTCGATGAGCGAGGAGCAAAGCAAAATTTTTTATCGGAACAATTTTTCCAACGACCCGAAAACGCTTGAAGACCCCGGCGACGCCGATCTCTTGCGGGACGTGTCGCTCTTCGACCTTATCGCTGCGTTCAAGTACGTCGTCGACAGGATGCCGCGCAAGCATGTGCACGAGGTCAACAAACTCAATATCACGATCGAAGACCAGATCGCCTTCATCCTGAGTTTCTTCAAAGAGCGGACTGAAGCGACGTTCCTGCAAATGGTCGAATCGATGGCGGAAAAGATCCGCGTCGTCGTGACGTTTATCGCGCTGCTCGAATTGATCAAACAACGAGAGATCGGCGTCCGCCAAGTCGATCCCTACGGAGAAATGATGATCGTGAAATTACCGACGGAGGTTCCTGCATGATCGAAGAACGCGAAGCTGAAATTCCGAGCGAGGACAATGCCGGCATTGCGGTATCGCCGGCGTTAAAAGAAATTGTCGAAGCGCTCTTGTTTGCCTCCGACGAGCCGGTGACTCTTCAAACGCTCCGCGCCGTTTTTGACGACATGAACAAGGATAGCGCCGAGGGAGAAAAAGCCTCGCCTACGAATGAAGAACTCCGCGCCGCAATCGGTTCGCTCAACAGGGAATACGAGGAATTGCACCGCGCGTACACAATTCAACAGATCGCCGGCGGATACGTCTTCGCGACGCACAAGAAGTTTTCCACGTGGGTCGGAAAACTCTTCAAAGAGAAGGCGCGGCGCAAGCTTTCGCAGACGGCCGTCGAGACCCTCGCGATCATCGCCTACAAACAGCCGATCACGAAGTCCGAAGTGGAGTTCATACGCGGGGTGAATGCTGATTATATCATGAAGACGCTCCTCGAGAAAAACCTGGCGACGATCGTGGGGCGCGCGCACAGCCCCGGAAGGCCGCTGTTGTACGGAACGACGCCCGAATTTCTGAAGCATTTCGGGTTGAACGAAATTGCCGACCTGCCGAAGCCGCGTGAGATCGAGGAATTGCTTGGCGAGACCGAAAAAGAAGTTGAAAAACGGATGCTTGCAAGTCAGGAAGAGATAGAATTCAAGGAAAAACTGCAGGAAAAGCTCGACCCGAATTCCCGCGCTCCTCATATTCCGAGAAAAAAGTCCAAGCTTCAGCAGCCTCCTGAAGAAGAAGGGTCGACAGTTGTCGAGAAAACAAAGCCCCAACTCGTGGTTGCGCCTCCTCCTCCTGCAACGACGAATGAAGAACAAGAAGCGCAGCCCGCTGTCGAAGCCGTCGAGCCCGAGACGGTTAATATGGCGAACGATCTTGCAGTCTCCGACGCGACTTTGCTTTCCCCGCTTGCTGAAGAAAAGCCGGATGAGATTCCGCCGAGCGTGACAGAGCCGAGCGAACCTGCACTTGCGCAACCGGTACAATTTTCGGCCGACATTCCGGCGGAACGTGTGCTCGATGAAGCGACCGAACTGGTCCCGCCTGCCGCACCCGACTCGGCAATGGCAGAAGAAGGCCCTCAACCTTTGGCCTCTTCGAGCTTCGGAGTGACGACAGGCGAAGCAATAACTCCCGAACATCAATTGGATGACGAAACCGGCACGCAGAAAGGATGGAGCATGTGGAAGACAAAGATACAGACATTCTTCCGCAAACTATTCGGTTGAACCGCTTCATCGCGATGGCCGGCGTTGCATCCCGGCGCAAGGCAGAGGAATTAATCACACGCGGAGATGTAACGGTCAACAAGCAAGTTGTGACGGACCTCTCCACCAAAGTTTCTCCCTCCACGGACCGCGTTGCGATCAACGGCAAAAACATTTCGATCGAGGAAAAATCCGTCTACCTGGTACTCAACAAGCCGAAAGACTACATCACGACGGCCCGGGATGAGCGAAACCGCAAAACCGTGTACGACCTCGTAAGAACGCGTGAACGGATTTTTCCCGTCGGGCGCCTCGACAGAAATACGACAGGGGTGCTGCTGTTCACGAACGATGGCGAGCTCGCTCACCGTCTGATGCATCCCTCTCACCAGATCGAAAAAACTTACCATGTCGAAGTCACTGGGAGCATCGAACAAAAGGACATTGAGAAAATGAAAAAAGGGGTTCATCTCGAAGACGGAAAAACATCTCCGGCCCGCATCTCGCCGGTTCCGGGGACGAAGAACAAGAACCTCGTTATCACGATCCATGAAGGACGCAACCGACAGGTGAGGAGGATGCTCGAATCGCTCGGGTATGAAGTGAAACGACTCGAGCGCATCGAATACGCCGGGTTGACTTCTGAGGGTTTGGGAAGGGGACGATGGAGATATCTTTCGCGCCCGGAGGTCGACAGGCTTAAGCGGGCGGCGGGGATTTCTCGGCACGCATAAGATCAGCAGAACGGCTCCTGAATTTAACGGAGCGCAGGACGCTGGCATTTTTTTTCTCACATTTCCAGCAAGGATGTATTCATGCGGTTTCCACGCAGCAGCGGAGTGTTGCTCCACCCGACTTCTCTTCCGGGTCCGCACGGTTCAGGGGATTTTGGACCGGCGGCATATCACTTTGTCGATTGGCTCGTCGTTGCAGGACAGAAGTTATGGCAGATACTTCCTCTCGGTCCGGTTGGTCTCGGCAATTCTCCGTACATGTCTCTTTCTGCATTCGGCGGGAATCCGCTTCTCATCGACCTTAGCGAGCTTGAGCATAAAGGATGGCTTCGCAGCGATGACCTGGCTCCCGCGAAATCATTTCCGCAGGGCAACGTCGACTTCGGGAAGATCATTCCGTTCAGGAATAAATTACTCAAGCAAGCGGCGAAGAATTTCTTTTCCCACGCAAACTCGAACGATAAGGCGGAGTTCGAATCGTTCGACAGCCAAAACAAAAGCTGGCTTCACGACTACGCCTTGTTTATGGCGTTGAAGGATCAATATGACAACAAGGAATGGTGTGAATGGGACAGGGATATTGCCCAGCGTAAACCGTCCGCGATCGAGAAGGCGCGCGTCGAATTGCGCCAGGAGATCGAATTCTGGAAATTCACTCAATGGTGTTTTACCCGCCAATGGATGTCCTTAAAAAAATACGCCAATGAGAAGGGGATCCAGATCGTCGGCGATATCCCGATCTTCACGGCGTTCCAAAGCGCCGATGTGTGGTCGCATCCCGACCTCTTCTCACTCGACGAAAATCTCCGGCCTACCTTTGTCGCCGGCGTGCCCCCGGATTATTTCAGCGCGACGGGGCAGCGTTGGGGAAACCCGCTGTATCGATGGGACGTGATGGAGCGGGACGGATTTCAGTGGTGGATCGAACGGATCAAGAGCACGCTGGCGATGGTCGATATCGTCCGCATCGACCATTTCCGCGGCTTTGCGGCGTACTGGGAAATTCCGGCCGAGGAAAAAACCGCCGTGCGCGGCAGATGGGTGGACGGCCCCAAAGAGCAGCTTTTTGACACCGTGCTGCTCAAGCTGGGAAAACTGCCGATCATCGCCGAGGACCTTGGCCTGATGACAGACGACGTCATCGCGTTGAGAGATCGGTTCAATTTTCCCGGGATGAAAGTCCTGCAGTTCGCTTTCGCAAGCGATCCCAAAAATTCGTTCCTTCCGCATAACTATCTGCCGAACGTCGTCGTCTATTCGGGAACGCACGACAACGACACGACGATCGGCTGGTTCAAGAATGCGTCGGACCATGAAAAATCGTTCGTCAAGAAATATATCGGCACGGATGGAAAGGATATTCATTGGGACCTTATCTGGCTTGCGTCGCAATCGGTGGCAGACATGGCTATTTATCCGATGCAGGACGTGCTCGGTCTCGGCACGGAAGCCCGAATGAATTTTCCGGGTAAGCCGTGGGGCAACTGGGAATGGCGGTTCAAATGGGAACAGGTATCGCCGAACCATGCTACCCGATTGTATGAGCTCACGGCTTTGTTCAAACGCTGCTCGTCCGACAGGCTCGAACTGCCGGCATATCCACACGAAAAGAAGATTCCATAATTCGCCGCCGCGCAGTAATTTATCCAGCATATCATTAACGTCGATGGACCAACACGAATACCAACAGGAACTCAACGCGCTTATGGTTCGGCGGCGTGAAGAACTCGACCAGCTCAGAAAGCTGGGCATCGAACCTTATCCGCACACGTGGGAGCGCGATGCATTTTCCGCAGAGATCCTTGAGTCGTTTACGGACGAGGCGCCGCAGCACACGGTGTCCGTCGCCGGCAGGATCATGTCGCTCAGGAAAATGGGGAAGGCATCGTTTTGCCACATCCAGGATTCGCAGGGAAAGATTCAGGTATATCTCAAGAAAGATGATCTCGGAGATATCTACGACGCGTTTCGCTTGCTCGACATCGGCGATATCATCGGGGTGAAAGGGTACGTGTTCCGGACAAAAATGGGAGAAGTGTCGATCCATGCTCAACAGCTTGCGTTACTCACGAAATCTCTTCGCCCCTTGCCAGTGGTGAAGGAAAAAACCGACGAGGCCGGGAACAAAGTTGTATTCGACCCGTTCGCGGATAAGGAATTGCGGTATCGGCAGCGTTACGTCGACCTCGTCGTCAACCCTTCGGTACGCAATACTCTCTATAAAAGAACAATCATCGTACGGACGCTCCGTAAATTCCTTGACGAAAAGGGATACATCGAAGTCGAAACGCCGGTGCTTCAGCCGCTGTACGGAGGGGCTTCGGCTAGACCGTTCATCACTCATCATAACACGCTCGACATGCCGTTGTATCTCCGCATTGCCGACGAGCTTTACCTTAAGCGGCTTATCGTAGGGGGATATGACGGAGTGTACGAGATCTCCAAGGATTTCCGCAACGAAGGAATGGACCGCACGCATAACCCGGAATTTACGATGATGGAGTTGTACGTCGCGTATCGTGATTATCGTTGGATGATGGAGCTGGTGGAGCAGATGATCTACTCCGTCGCGGTCGCGTTGAACGGAAGTCCTTCAGTCGAATTGGGCGGACGCTCGATCGACTTCACGCCTCCGTGGAAGCGATTGACAATGTTCGACGCGATCCGCGAACATACAGGCATCGCCTTACGGGGGAAAAGCGAGTCGGAATTGCGCGCTACAGCAAAAGACCTGCATGTCGACATCGAACCGTCCGCCGGGCCGGGAAAGATCATCGACGCAATATTCAGCGTCAAGGTGCAGCCGCATCTTGTCCAGCCGACGTTCATCATGGATTATCCGGTTGAAATGTCGCCGCTCGCAAAGAAACACAGGTCGGAAGCGGGGCTTGTCGAACGGTTTGAAGGCATCGTCAACGGCCAAGAGATTTGCAACGCCTTCAGCGAATTAAACGACCCGCTGGACCAGCGGGCCCGTTTTGAGGATCAAGTGCGGCTCAAAGAGCGGGGCGACGACGAAGCACAGACGATGGACGAAGATTTTCTCCGGGCCCTTGAGTACGGGATGCCGCCGACCGCCGGCCTCGGCATCGGTATCGACCGTCTGACGATGCTGCTCACAGGCCAAGACTCTATCCGCGACGTGATTTTCTTCCCGCAAATGAAGCCGGAGAAATGATCCGTATCCCGCGCTTATTCAAAACTCTTTTTTTGCTTCACCCTTTGGGCAACAGGTTAAGCCCACTCAGTAGTGCTACAATTGAATATTTTTATTTTTCGGCTTGCGGGTTCCCGATAAAAACATTCGGCCTACGACCTCGTTTAGGGAATGACGTGCACCGACGCTCGTCATGCCCGCATACTTTTGGCGGGCATCCAAACTGTAACGCCACCATATGCTTGACTTTATGGCTATTTCTTCTAATTTATTAAAAACTTCCCGATTTTTTCCCGCAAAGTGAAGCGCGTCACAAATCTCGAAGCAAATGCCTCGTATGCTGTCTCGCAATATTGATCGATTTAGAGATGGTGTTGATTGTTGAGACCGAGGCTCACCGAAACTGAGTTTGTCGCATCATTCTATGGTAGACCTAAAAAGAGGATTTATGAAAAAGAGATTTTCCGCGCCGGTGGTAGTGCTGTTGATTGTTCTGTCTATTTTTGGGGGGATGCAACTCAATCCCCTTATCTCCGGCGACAATATCTATGAGCAACTGGGCAAGTTCAAGGATGTCCTCAGCCTCACCGATAAGTATTATGTTGACGAAGTCGACACCCAGAAACTCACTGAAGCAGCAATCAAGGGACTCCTCAGCGACCTCGACCCGCACTCGGTCTATATCGACCCGAAACAGCTCACGCACGTCACGGAAGAGTTCCGCGGGAAGTTTGAGGGAATAGGAATCGAGTTTGCGATCGTCAATGATACGATCAACGTTGTCCAGCCGATCGGCGGCGGGCCGAGCGCGCAGTTAGGAATTCTATCGAACGACAAGATCGTGAAGATCGACGGCAAAAGCGCCATCGGCTTTACGAACGATCAGGTGATGAAGAGCCTCAAAGGGCCCAAGGGGACGAAGGTTTCCGTCAGTATCCTTCGGCCGGGCGATCCGGACATTCTTGAGTATGAGATCGTACGCGACGTGATTCCCTTTAACAGCGTCGACGTCTCGTACATGCTCAACGACGATGTCGGCTACATCAACGTCACACGGTTCGCGGAGACGACGGATTCCGAGATGCTCAGCGCGCTGCAAAAGCTCAAAGCCCAGGGAATGAAGCGGCTGATTCTGGACCTTCGCTTCAACCCCGGCGGATATCTCGACCAAGCCGTGAAGATGGCCGACCTTTTCCTCGACGGAGACCCCACCACCGGTCAGCGGAAAGTCGTGTACACAAAAGGGCGCCGTCCCGATTTCGACGAAGAATATTACGCGACCACCAACAGTGAATTTGAGAAGACGCCTCTGATCATTCTCATCTCTAACGGTACCGCCTCGGCGAGCGAAATTGTAGCAGGAGCCATGCAGGATTGGGACCGCGGTCTTATCGTCGGCGAAACGAGCTTCGGCAAGGGGCTTGTTCAGCGCCAATTTGAGCTTGCCGACAAATCGGCGTTCCGGCTTACGATCGCGCGGTATTATACTCCGAGCGGACGATGCATCCAGCGTTCGTACGCCGAGGGGATAAACAAGTATCAGGAAGAGGCGTTCGACCGCAAAGAGACCGAAGGGGATAATCTCACCCATACCGAGGAACGCGATTCGACGCGGCCAGTTTTTAAAACCGCCGATGGAAGGAAAATTTACGGAGGCGGAGGGATCACTCCGGATTATATCGTAAAGCCGGAACCCATTACGCCGTTCACGGTGACATTGAGAAACCGAAATCTATTTTACGAATTCACGACGACATATCTGGCGACGCACACCAAACAAATAAAAGATAAGTACAACGGAAACTTCCAGACTTTCAACCGCGAGTTTGTTGTCGACGACGCCTTAATGAATGAATTTCTTACGTTCGTAAAAGAGAAAAAGGTCGATTTCAAAGAAGACCAATACGTCAAAGACAAGGAGTACATTGCGGCGCTTCTCAAAGCGCACATCGCGAAAAATTTCTGGGGCAACGACGGCTGGTATCCGGTGATTCTGAAGCAGGATAATCAGCTGGAGAAAGCTCTCTCCCTTTTCCCGGAAGCAGCCAAAATTGCAAAACTCCAATAATGGATCGAAGAGCGAATCCCCCCGGAAAATTTGGACGTCAACCTCATGCCAATTTCCACTTTGCGGGGCATAAAGCTCGGAGAATAGTTCTTTTTCTTAGCGTTGCGGTATTTGTCGCGGTGATGGTCGTCGCCATCCCCCAAGGTGAGGCGATGAATGCCCCACCGGCTGCCGACACACCCGCGGTGCCCGGAATGCTTGCCGTGGGGGAAACGTTGGAATACGAGGTGAGCTATTCGATTTTTGCGCTGGGAAAAGTAAAACTACAGGTCCTCGACACGGCACGTCGCAATGGCGCGCTTGTCTACCGGGCGCAGGCCTACATGGATTCGTACAACGTTCCGTTTGTCAACCTCCACTGGCTTTTCTACTCCGAGTTAGACCCTGATCTCTACTCCCGTTACTTCTCGGGAGTTGACTTGAAGGACTCCTCGAGCGTTTCTTATGCGAATTATGCGTTCGACTACGACGATAGCTGCATTCGTATCGAAGAAGGCATACGCCATCAAAAGGGGTCTATAAAAAAGAAATCGGATACGATCAGCACTATTTATCAAGACGGTCTCTCTCTCTTTTACTTTGCGCGCGGGAACGTCCATGCGAATAGAGAAATGAACGTACCGACATTTGTCGACGGGAAAAAAGTGAACACGTACATCAATTTTATGGATAAGGAGACATCGTCAGAGATCGATGCGGTCAAATATCCTATCGGGACGATCGAATTCAACGGAAGGGCGGATTTTGTCGGCATCTTTGGCTTGACGGGAGGGTTTTCCGGTTGGTTCAGTAACGACGAAGCGGCCATCCCCATTGTCGCAAAAATGAAAGTTATCATCGGCAGCATTCGCCTTGAGTTGGTGAAATGGGATCGCCCGGGTTGGGTGCCGCCGCACGCTGCGAAGGACTAAATGCCGGCGACGATCACGCAATATCAAGGCACGTCTCCCCAGATTCATCCAACCGTTTTTCTTGCGGATGGAGTGCGGATTGCGGGGGATGTCGAGATCGGGACGGATTGTAGTATTTGGTTCAACGCCGTTGTCAGAGGAGATGTGAACTCGATCAGAATAGGCGAGCGCACCAATGTGCAGGACGGCTGCGTTTTGCATGTGACGCACGGATCGTCGCCGCTGATCATCGGGTCGAACGTTACCATCGGCCACGGGGCGGTCGTTCACTCTGCAACAATTCGGGATTATTGCTTGATCGGCATGGGCGCCATCGTTCTCGACAACGCCTGCGTCGGGCCGTACGCGCTCGTTGCGGCGGGAGCAGTCGTACTTGGCAACGCTATTATCCCGGAGGGAGTGCTTGCTGCGGGTGTACCTGCAAAAGTCGTCCGGCAGCTGACGATGGAAGAAAGGCAATCTCTGGTCGAATCAGCCCAACATTATGTCGAATATGCTGCAGCATACAAGAGCTAAGATTCTCGAAAAGACCATACTATGAAACTGAAATTCTGGGGCGTACGCGGATCGATTCCTACGCCCGGCAAGCCGACGGTCCGTTACGGGGGGAATACTCCTTCGTTGGAATTGCGGCTCGACAACGACGAGCTGATCATTTTCGACGCCGGGACGGGTATTCGTGCGCTCGGCGACCATCTCATTGCGAATGGGGAATCGCTCAATACATACCTTCTCATTACCCACCCTCATTGGGACCACATTCAGGGCTTTCCGTTTTTCAAGCCGGCGCTGATCTCCGGGAATGAGATCACCATCATCGGCACGGAACGGAAGGAAGTGAACCTTCAGCGCATCATCGCCGACCAGATGAACAAAATTTA
>DATJXA010000121.1:0-28121 GCA_035500675.1 Bacteroidota bacterium
AGGTAATTGATTGATGCCGAAAAAAAATGTTTCATCCGTATGATCGATGATTGCGTATGCAAGATAATCATGGACGGCACGGGGGTTTGCGGTTCGTGACGACGAAGGATGGAGCAAGAGGGCCTTGATTTCGGACGCAAAGGAGAATTGTCCGCCGTTTTTAAAATAATAAAAAGGTTTGACTCCGAACCGATCGCGCGCGCAGAAAAGGTGTTTCAGTCGCCCATCCCAGAGGGCGAAAGCCCACATCCCGTTGAACCGATTGAGGCACTCTGTTCCCCATTCTTCATACGCATGGATAATCACCTCGCTGTCCGTTTTTGTGCGGAAGCTGTATCCTTTTCCCTTCAGCTCTTCGCGCAGCTCGATGTAATTATAAATTTCTCCGTTGAAGATGAGCCAGATGGTTCCGTCTGCGTTAGACATGGGCTGATGGCCGGCAGGAGAAAGGTCGATGATGCTCAAACGCCTATAGCCAAGACCGAGAGAATAGTCGTCTTCGCTTGGCTCGTTGATATTTCTCATCGAGCTTTTTGACTCGGGAATGGAGTCCTCTCCCCATCGCTGTTCGCAACGGTTCGTCGTCATATTGATCAAGACGTATCCTTCATCATCGGGTCCTCTGTGACGAAGAGCCGTTGTGGCTTTTTTTAAAAGCTCAGGGTCAACGCGGCCCGATGAATAAGACAATATGCCTGCTATTCCGCACATTTACTTTTTTGACTTAATTGTAAACGTATCCAAAATCATCTTTTGGCGTTTTGTCCAATAATTGTAGACCTCGCCCGCTGAACTGCCCCAGGCATCCCGATGATGAGCCTCTTCTAAAATAGTTTTATAGACATCCCACCACTTCTCGTGAACAATATTATGTGGGTGCCAGCTCAAGGTCAAACATCCGCCGACGGATTCTACCTCATCCATTAAGCGGATCGAATGTTGAATCGCGAGGTCCGTATTGTATTCTAAGGCATTTTCGGTGAATAATCCACCGTCCATAATATGTTGTGGGATTTCAAGGATTGAAAGCGGACGGCCTTCTTTGTGATTCCAGCAGACATAAGGGAAACTCGTAGCAGCTCGAAACCCTATCGACCTGTTGAAACCTTGACTCGAATCACACGCAAAGCCCGCTTGCTCCTGATTTTTTGGAGTCTGGCGAACATCATAGTGCAAATAATGCTGGCGTGTACTCACAATGCGCTTCCCGATCGCATCTTCAACTTCCCTTTTTTCAATGGAGAGCAAGTCCTGATTCAATGCAGAGTGGTAGCTGCCGTGTAACCCTATTTCCCATCCAGCCAGGTCAATTTCATTCATCATTTTGGCAACCGACATTTTCTTTCGCCCGTATTTGACCATATCCGACAGACGGTACGAACAATCCCATTCATGAACAAACGGACCGGGAGCGGGGAAAAAAAAGAAAGTCGAATGAAATCCGAAAAGAGATTCCAACTCCAGCCATTTTTCAAATTTCCATAGCGGGTCATCTTTTCCGGCTAAGCGCACAGGCTGCAAGGCGAATTGGCCTCCCAGCCGAATGAGCTCCACGGCTTTTTTGAAAGGGGAGATGTTTGCTTTGATTTTTCCCATGAATGCTTGCCGAGCAGCTTTCGGGCTTAAAGCAAGAAGCGAAACAAAATCCACGTCATGAGTCAGACAGAGTGCGAATTTTTTTCCTCCCGGCCATAAAGAAATTGGAGCGGGCTTGCGGACGTCCCTCCGCAATTTCATTATCTCTCGGTCGAGTGTCGGCCGATACAACGTGCCGTTCCGCTGGGCCTCCGTAAATTGCCAGTCCCAATTTCCCCATTTATCCCTTGCAGAGTTTTCAATTTCCTCGATCCGAGCGATTTCTCGAAACGTTTTTGAGAGGAGCGTTGGTCTAATTTTATGAAAAGGAACTGAGCTGCCGAGAACGTTGAGGATGAAACGATACGCATGTTGGTCTCTTTCGTTGAGAAGTGCGTCAATCATGTTTTTCGCCTTTCCATTCGCTGTGAACGGTTGCGTTTTCGGTCGACCGCCGAAGGATTCCTTCATGCATTGTTGTATACACGAAGCTCCGGAGTGAACGGTACATCAGCGGAGGGTCGGTTGTCTTTACAGCTTTTGTGATTTGAGACAACCGCATGTGGAGAGGATGAGTCGCTGAGGCAGACCAAGAACGGGGCGTCGATAAAAAATCACTGGGGGTGACTTCGCCGTCCGTGGAAAATGTCAACACGCAGTTTTTGATATCGGCTTTAAAATGAGCATCTGCTCCTGCAAGCATGGGTTTGTGCATGTGTTCGGCAAGATCTCGCGACTGCGCATTTTGCTGGTCAGTACATCGGGAATTGAATACTTCTATGACGTCTATGGCTTGGAGCGCCTCGTCGGTCAACGTATGCGACTGAAAAGGATGGGGCAGAACTGAGATGCCCCCTTGCTGTTTTATCGTCCGTATGACCTCCATCGATTTGCGCGAAACGATCTCCTCCTTTAAGAATAATCCTATAATGTCTCCGATCTCCGTATGATACTCAGCGCCGATGATTGCCTGGACCCCGTACGATTGCCCTTCGTTTGCTGCCTGGATCGAGCCTTCAATTGTCTCGTGATCCGTTACACACACCGATTGGATGCCGTACTTTTGACAGAATCGGATGACGGACTTTGGAGATGTGAAACAATCGAAAGAGGAGGAGGTATGTACGTGAAATGCCAGAGTCCTCATGGTGATCGTTAACTCAGTAAACTTGGAAGTACATGAGCAGCCAAAAAATCATCTGATGTGCAACGCTAAATTCACCATCTCCTTGAACAACTTGAATACACGAACGATAAGGACGAGAGGGTCGTCGAACTGTAGGAAATCCTTGTGAACCGATGGGTTGAACATAGTGAAAATAATCGACGGCAGCGCGGAAGGCCTTTTCATCCCATGCAATAAATCCCCAGACAGCAACCACTGATAAGTCGCGGTTCGATACGTGTCCGTTAAATTTGTTGGTTGTCCCGTTGCTATTTTCACATAATCCGCAGGAAAATCTGCACCGCACGCAAGGGACAACTCCAGCGAGCCCCAAAACTTCGCATTTACTTCCATCAGACAATAATCGTTCTTTCGTTTGTCGTATCGAAATTCGACCATAGCGACGCCGTTCCAATGCAAGGCGTTGAGTATCCGCGTCCCATAGTCCTCAAGACGGGGATCGTGGAAAGATCGTGCACAGCAGCTCACCCCCCCCGACGGAGGAAATTCCCGGATCCGGCGGTGCATGAAGACTCTCTTGCACTGGCCATTATCATAGATTGCAAAAAAACCGCAGCCCCATCCCGGAATAAATTCCTGCACAAGAGGGTACTCTTCGGGGGCCAGCGAAAATTTGGTCACAAGATGTTCGAACTGGCCGAACGCTTCTTCGCGAGTATACGCAGTTGCGACGATTCCCTTCGCGTTTTCCCGGCTTCCCTTGATGACGGCAGGAAACCCTGTTTGAGCTACCGCTTTGCCTATATCGTCCCGTGTTCCGATACGAAAAGTATTCGGCGATGGCACCCCGAGGCCCCGCGCAAGCAGTTGGATGCCGTATTTGTCTGTGGCGGTCCGTTCAGCGCCGGCGTCGGGAGCGAGCACGTGAGTGCGTCGTTCAATTTCAGTGCGATGCATCGCGACAAAATGAGTGACCGGAAATCCCACTGGAATCAAAACATCGAATGCCTGACGTTCCAGAAGCAGAATGAGCCCTTCGATGAAAGCGTCCTCCCGTTCTTGTTCTAGTGGAAAAACGCCGCGGCAGTACCGGCTGTATTTCGACAGCGGCTGTTTCTCCCCAAAATTGACTAAGCCATACATCGCATGGCCCTGACGCGCCAATGATCGAATCATTCCAAGGCTGTGTTTCATACCTGATTGCGTGACAAGGATCTTCATCGAGTGTGTTCTGAAAAGGGGAGCCGCCGCATACGCTCTGCATGTAAATGAGTGTTTCTACTGCGAGGTCAAGTGAAACGGCCGCAGAAGAATGTTCTTGATCGTTTGCATTTCAATCGGAAGAAAAAATTTGACCGTACTCAGCGCCAAAAAATAAATGGCGAGAAGGGACGATTTGGCGGCGATGCTTAGTAGAAGTGAATCCCACGAGAGCATTCTTCCGATAAGAATAACGCATCCTGCGATCAACATCATCTTCGCGATTCTGCCCCATTCGTACCGTATCGGAAAAAATCGGTTTGTAAACACAAACGTCAGCACGGCCATTAAAAGATACGCACTTGCAGACGCAATTGCCGAACCCATGCCGCCCATTCGTGGAACAAGGTAATAGTTAAGTAAAACATTTACGAGCAGTGGCGGGAGCGCTACGGGTAGAATCGAAACGGTATTCTTCGTCAATGAAAGAATGATTCCGAACACAAAGTAACATCCAAAAAAAAGGGAGCTGCAGGAAAGGAGAAAAACAACGGACGCGGCTCCCGCATACGACGAGGTTGTCAGAATGCGGAGAATTTCCGGCGTGAATAGCGTGATTCCTAAAACGATGAGAGTTCCGATGAAGAGGTAGTATGTGAGAATCCGTGCATGGGTATAACCGGTATTTTCGTCGGTCGGTCGTGCGAGCGCAAACTGCGGCCATGCCATTTGGAATGCCGTCACTGCAAATAAGACCACCGAGGCGAGTCTGCTTCCGAGCGAATACAGGCCGAGTTCATTCAGCGATGAAAAGTGAAGCAGAAAGAAGCGGTCGCTCGAACTCAGCAGCCAGATGCTGATGCTCCCGACGATGAGGGGAGCGCTGAAAATCAACATTTCTTTGGAAAGTTTCCTCGATACGGCAAGCCGAAAGTCGTGCCGGGAAAAAAGGAACCCCCACAAAACGGTTGCACCGTATGCAATGACCTGCGCGAGCATCAGCCCGTAGACGCTTTCTCCTTTTATCAGAAAATAAATGCTGAGACTGTACATTGCAGTGAAGCGGAAGAACGTCAGAATAGAATAACGACCAGGATTGCGCTTGGCCTGGAAGAGAGCGAGTTGGATAGTATTGATGATCGACACCACCACGATGAACATGGTGATATGCAGGATGCTGACGTGGTCTGCGCTTCCGAAAAGGGCTCCATTAATTTGGGAAGAGAAGGCAAAACCCAGCAACGCAAGAATGACCCCGGCACTTGTTGTCAGGAAGAGTGCCGAAGAAACGACCAGGGATCGGTGCTGCGGATCCGTCGAATCGTAGTAAAAGCGAATCAATGCAGTATCCATCGCGAGTGTGCCGATACTGCTCAGCAGGAAACAGAAGACGTTGAATGTCTCAAACAATCCGTATTCCGACGGGGTCAGATATCGTGTGAACACCGGAAGCAGAAAAAATCCGATGAACTTGCTGCCGATTGTCCCGAGGCCGTAGACGAACGAAGCAGAGACGAGTGATTTGACGGCTTTCAGCATATTAGGAGTTGGAGGGACGAGTAGGCGTCGGGCGACATTGCAATCCATCGCAAGCTATCACGACATCCCGCCTTGGCGTGTTTTGACAGAAATTCAACGCCAGATCGGAGCGAAGCAAGCTCGCGTAGCACTGATTCCAGTCCAATATTCCTACCAGGTAAATTTATTTTTGTAATGCTCAACGATAAGCGGCAACTCAGCGTCAAAGTTCTTGGCATTGTTCCATCCGAGTTTCCTCAGCGCGGAATCATCCAATGAGTAACGAATGTCTTCTCCCAGTCTGACATAGTTAAATTGCGCGTACTCCTCGAGGGGAACAGTCTTCCCGAAATAACAGCGCAATATTTTTGTTATCACTTCTTTATTGGACGCCTCGTTATTTCCCGAGATATTGTATATCCGATTGCGTTGTCCATGTTCGACGATGTGCAGTATAGCGCTCACCATATCGTCGACGTGAAGCCAATTTCTGATGTATGAGCCGTCTCCATGCATCGGGATTTTTTTCCCAAGGGACAAATACTTGACGGCCTTGGGGATCAGTTTTTCTGGGTATTGGCCGATCCCATAGTTATTGGTCGCCCTCACGATGTTAAAAGGGAGTTCATAGGATCGATGCCATCCCATAATAAGCATGTCGGCGGCAGCCTTGCTGGCAGAATAAGGGTTACTTGGTTTCAAGGGATCCGTCTCAGCGTGCCTTCCGGCCTCCAGATCTCCGTAGACTTCATCCGTGCCGATTTGAAAAAAAACCGGCATCTCGTAATTGCGCTTTGCCCGTACCAATTCCAGCAGGTTTTTGACGCCCAAAATATTTGAGTGAAGGAATCTGGTACTGTCGACGAGACTATTGTCGACATGAGTCTCAGCGGCAAAATTGAAGACGTAATCTACCTCGTAAAGGTGATCAAGTTCTGCAATGTCTGCTTCAAGGAATCTGAAGGAGTTGTATTGCGAGAATTCTTCCAGGTATTCATGTCGAGCGGCATAGGTTTTTTTATCGATGCTCCAAACCTGCCAGCCCTTCTTGAGACATGCCCGCGTAAAATGCGATCCCATAAATCCCAAGGAGCCGGTAATGCATACGACCATCACAATAGTATCTCCTTTTAAGTTAATAATCAGTTTGAAGCGGTACGAAAAAATCCCGCTCTACGAAACGATTTTCGGTTCCGGGCAAGGGAGGATATACGTACCTTTGTATCCCACTTTTTTGCATCGCTGGACAATTTCTTTTTGGAAATTCCATGCGAGCAGCAGCAGATGATCGACTCCAGCGCCCTCCAGTTCCTTGATGCTCGTGATTCTCATTTTCGAACCGGGCGTATAATAATTCCATTTCTTGGGGTTGTCGTCAATCGCGACAGGAACCATGGTGTTTGTAATTTCAAAAAAATTAATTAAAGTATTCCCCTTTGCACTTGCACCATACGCCCATATCGTTTTCCCCTTTTGGCGCTCGGCCGATAAAAGTGAGAGAAGGTTCTGCTTATTGAGCGAGACACGCCCCGCGAATAACCGGTAAGGTTCCTGAAGGGTAATTCCAAAGTCGCTTTCGCGCTTAAGGTACTTTGCTACATTTTCGGTGACAGGGTAGTCGTTGGTTCGACAGACGTAGATGCGCGTGGTTCCCCCGTGCAAGTCTTTAAAATATTCGACGTCAAATACCTGCAGGTTGTGCATTTTCATCAAATAGGCAATCGGGGTGATGCCTAGATAAGAGAGATGCTCGTGGTATGCAGTATCGAACTCGTTTTTCTCGATAAAGTCAAGCACGTACGGATATTCTATGACGAAGATCCCCTTTTCTTTCAAACAGACGTTGACGGCATTGACAAATTCGTGCACGTCGTCCACATGCGCGAAAACGTTTGTTGCCGTAATGACTTTTGGCTTTCCCACAGTCGCCGCCACCTCGCGCGCTATCGTTGTTGACCAATAAGCATTTAATGTCCGTATTCCGGCTGCATTTGCCTCGCTGGCAAGATTAACGGCGGGATCGACGCCGATGACGGCCATGCCTATCTCTTTGAATTTCGACAGGAGGCAACCGTCATTGCTCGCAATATCCAACGCGATATCGTTCGCTGTGCACCGCGCGCGTGACGAGAGCGTCGCGGCCATCTCGGCGCAGTGGGAACGAAAAGTTTCGGTTGTAGAACTGACGTAGAGATAGTTATGGAACATCAACTCTGGGTGTACAACTTTCGTCAATTGGGACAATCCGCACGTCGTGCACAGTTGAATTGCGAGCTCTTCGCGAAATTCAGGTTCCGAAAGATCCTCTTTCTTTATGTATGAATTCGCCAAAGGCGTTTTGCCGAGATCGATATAAGTGAAAAGCGAATCCGAATTACAGATCCGGCATCGCGTTTGTGGTTTAGTTTCAAACATTGTGCCTGTCCTTTCGGGAACTCACCACTTGCATGATTGCGCCGCGACCGAAGATCCAACTTACGACTGAAAGCGCCACGGCCGGGCCGATCAAAAGGAGGCTTAGCATAAGGTCCGCGATGCTAGCCAACGTGAGCCGTTCTAGGTGCATTAAGTAGCGTGTGAGCCTATTTTTGTTGCCTAAATATTTATTCAGAGAACTCTGAACCCATCCGTATGGATCGTGCTCAAAGGAAATAAACGAGATGCTATTGATTTGGAGACCGGCCAGGGTCAACGCATTGTCCAGAGACGTTGGTGAAAAATGGAATAAGTGTCTTGGCACATCAAGATGAAACCAGCGTGCCAAGGAAAAACGAGCCTGCCAACTGCCAAAATTTGGGACTGCAATGACAAGCATTCCTTTCTCCCCTAGAAAATCTGCGCACTGTCTCAAAACGCCAAGCGGATCCCC
The DNA here is from genome assembly GCA_035500675.1 of Bacteroidota bacterium. GTDB lineage: Bacteria > Bacteroidota > Ignavibacteria > UBA10030 > UBA8401 > JAGVPT01. The sequence continues at coordinate 8,289 of DATJXA010000121.1, forward strand.
AAGATGCTCGAGAACTTGGAACAGAATTATGAGATCAAATTTTTTTCCCGAAGGTATTTTTTCGAGGCCGCCAACATAAACGGGAAAACCATAGTTCTTCGCAACTTCATCGGCCATCTCCTGAGTTCTCTCCGTGCCGACCACTTTCCATCCGTACTGTTGCAGAGTTTTGAGCATCAGTCCATCCCCGCAACCCATCTCAAGAGCCGTCCCGCTCTCTTTGTACAACTTTCTCCACTTTCCGACCTGGAAACGATACATCGAGGTAAGAATCATTACGACCCATTTATTGTATCGCCGATACTTGGGCGGATAATACGCCTCCATATTTTCCGGCTGCGGCGAGGTGAAATCTAACTCGCAATCGCCGCAATGCATGACGGTGAAGAGTGTGCCAGTGATATAGTCTCTTACATCGTTAAGATTTTCTCGAATGCGGGCTGAGCCGCAGACCGGGCAAATTTTTTGATTCACAGCGATTCCACTTTTTCGACGTTAGATCGAGAGAATTTCACCTTCAAGCGTCTTACATCCATCATTTCACCTCATCAACTCCTTGATCGCTGAATCCGGAAGATTATGATGGCTGTTTCTCCAATCGATAATGAACACAGGACGGGAGATGCTATTCTTGTAGATCCTTGCAAAATAAAGCCCGTTGACTGTGAGCAGCGATGCGCCATACACAACGTCAAAAACAAGAAGCACTTTGAACAAGCCGATAGTTGAATTGAAAAGATCAAGGACGAGAAGCAGGATGTTCAATGTAATGAACAATGGCAAGAAATAAAAGGCGATCCGCATAGGAAAAGTCGAAGACGTGAGAATGCCGCCGCCGGCGAACACCGTCATCCTCCAAATGTTGTAGTGGGATTTTCCCCTGACCCGGGATTGCCGGTCGTACTTGATCCCGATTCGGGAAAAGCCTGCGTATCCGATTTCGGCCCTCAGAAACGGAAACGTATTCTGGTTATCGATAATGATGTCCCTCACGCGGGAGGAGATCAAAGCAAATTCAGCCATGTCGAGAACAATATCGGAATCTGCCATTATTTTCAACGAACGATAGAACAATCTTCGCATACTCGTGATGATCTTCGCCTCCGGTCTCCCTTCTCTCAGCCCGTACACAACGTCATAACCTTCTTTCCACTTGGAGATAAATTCGGGAACCAGTTCAGGAGGGTCTTCACAGTCGACATCGATCGTAAAGATGCCGTTACCCCGGGCGAATTTCATGCCGGCGAGCACGGATGCCTGGTAGCCAAAATTGCGCGACAAGCTGAGGACCTGGGTTGCCGGATCTTTTTTGCGAAGCTGTTTTATGACGCTCAACGTTGCATCGGTGGAACTATCGTTAATGAAAATAAGTTCGAAATCGAATTCCTTCTTTACCGGGGCAATGGCATTTTGAAGCCGTGAATAAAATACAGGAACGCTTTCTTGTTCGTTATGGACAGGACAGATGATAGAGATGAGCGGTTTCTTTTTCATTGAAAACGATTCCTTGTAAAAAGAATAATGATGATTCTTGTGTTTCGATGCCGTCTCGAATTTCCTCGTCTGAAGAAAGATCTATGTTATCTTAGGTCCCTTTAGCCAGTCGTATCCGATCGCCGGATCGTTGTGCGGAATCCGCCCTTCGTCTTGCGGATCGTACGTGTGCGACATGACGTAGAGTATATGGGCGGGTCCTTTGATGCACTTATAGCCATGCGCGACCCCGGGCGGAATCCGAAGGACGGCGGAGGGTTGTTCGTCTCCCATCAGAAGTTCCATAGTTTTTTGAAAAGTTGGGGAGTCTTTCCGTGAGTCGTGCAACGCGATTTTCAGAACGCCGCTGACAACGTACCACCAATCCACCTGCACTTGATGAATATGCCACGCCTTTACCACTCCCTGATAAATAAGAGCATGACTGCATTGCCCGAACCCTTCTTTGAAAAAATCATCGGACACTCGAATGGTCTCGCGGAAAAAGCCTCTTTCGTCGGGGTGAGTAATTAACTGTTTGATGACGACGTCTTGAATCATACATAGGCTCCTTTTGGCTGAACTCTTACTCGGCAAGGGATCCGAGTGTGGATTTTTTCCGAAATAGGTACAATTTTTAATATAATGATATTTCTTCGGTTGCTAAATCTACTTCGACAAATTCAGATGCACCACAGGTTTTGATCCACGGCCTCTTCCCGTCATTGGGGGAATGCCACGTTATGAAGGTCCACGACAACATAATGTGCGTCACTATACGAGGCAGGCAGCGTCGATAAATATCCGTGCAGCAAGGATCTTTTGAAAACCATGTAATCCACGTGTTCTTCACGGAGTTTTTTTAAGTCTGAGGGGCCTAACTCGTAATATCCTCTCGTATCATATTCTCTTCGATTAGGAAATTTTGTGCCTAAGGATAGGAGTCGCTCATGTCCCTGGTTGTAAATTGCCGCGTCGAGAGAAAGCTGATTGACTTCCACGATAGTAATGAAAATTCCCCGTTCGGCAATGAGGCGGAAGCCAGCGAGGTCGTCCCATTCGTCAGGACATATTGCGAAAAGAGAACTTTGCGGTGTTGAGGTGCGAGCCCATTGCATGAGCGCTGCAGAGGAATGGGGGGCTTGATGGATGAAAATCCGCTGCTTGATTCCCGCGAAATCCGGAACGAAAGGAATTTGCTTGTCGTAGAAGGAAATAACGAGCTGATGAATCGCAAGGACCGCGCAGACAGCCATGATAATTCTCATAGGCGACTTTTCTGGGACGCCGGATTCGATAACATGCGTAGTGGTCTCGGTCCTCTGCAAGGCGATCAACATAAAAAGAGAAAGAAAGACCACACCTCCAACGATAAAATTTTCAACCGGCTCCTTGTTTTCCGAGAAAACAGGAAGCCACAGCAAGCCAAGAAGTATCAACGCTGAGCTTGCAATCGGAAGAACGGACGCGAAAAATAGACGGATTCTTGCCGGCCTTGGTCGGATGAGCCGTACGAGAAAACCATATGCAAGAAGCGCCATTGCGTCTGCCGGGACGGCGAACCGCATCGGAAGAATAGAAGATACAAAAAGGAGAAACACCGCGGCGGAAATCTCCCATGGCATCCACCATCGGATCGAATGGTCGTTCGTCTCCAGCTCGCCGCGCCAACGACGAATTCCATGAATGACATAAATGAAAATGATAGGTTTGATGAAGTACGTTGCTCTCATCAGGAACATCAACAGGATAGCGGTGTTTTTTGTGAAATAAGAATTGAAAATGTACAGTCCCATGAGCGCGAACCAGCACATGAACAGCGCCCACACCATGCGGCGCTTCCAAGGGTCGATATATCGGGAAAACCACACGGCGCCGGCAAGATTTGCAAAAAACCATCCGTATCCTTCGCGCCAATAATCTTCAGCAAAAACGTGGAGCGCATACAGTCGAAGTTGCGCGTAGAAATTGTACCCCACTCCGGAAAAATTCGAAGAAAGATGAGTCAGAATATAGATTGCGTTGGGCAAGCCGAGCAACGACCCGCCGATGATCCATAAGATTCGCTTCCCAAGAGTCATTCCCGACTTCAAAAAAATCCCTGTCGCAACTGCCGAGCCCGTTAAAAGGCCCACATAAGGATGAAGGTTGAAAACTAGTCCGCTGAGCGCCATCGCCGCGAAGAATTGTTTTCGGATGACAAGAACAATTGCAAGAAGAGCGAACGGCATCGCGGCTAGTGCAGTAACAAACGATTGGATTGGAACGTCTGCCGCGTGGAGCGAGCCGCGTAATGGATGAGCAACGGCGAGGAAAGCCAACACGAGGGCCGAAGAGAAAAGGTCTTGAGTGAGTTCAAATGAAAGTAGCCAAAGAGCGAGAAAAGTCAGGAAGAGAAAACAGACAAAGAAACATTGCCACACGATGTCAACGTTAGCATTGATACTGTAAAGGAATCCTCCAAGATATTTATAAAGATAAAACGGCCCCCGAATGCCGGAGGAGACAACCAGATCGTACGGAGAGTAAAGGCCTGGGTGGGCAAATTCCTTTCCAAGAGGGAGTCCGGTAAATAAATCGATATTGGATGGCACCGCACGGTAAAGGGATTGGTAGACGACACATATAGAGGAGCAGATAGAGCCGATGAGCAATGCAGAACGATTGACAGACGACGATGATAAAGACATCAGAAGGCTTCAGATAAGTGAAGACAAATAAATGCAAAACCTGAACGTTAGCACAATATCACAGACGATGGTTCATTCCCTGAGGTCATTTTATTGAAGCCCCTCTCACCGATATTCCGAGTTCTGGTGATGCGCAGTTTAGCTAATTCAGAAATGAGCTGGACACTTCTCTCGCTAAATTTGTTAAAAACCTTTATGGTGAATCGGCTAAAGGGCTCGAGTGTCCGATTCATTTTCAAATTGCGACTCACCGATTTGCCAGGTGGTCGCCCCGTTCCTGCGCCTTCGATTATCCGTACAAACGAAGAACAGCAAAAATGCCGATATAAGATACAAAAAAAAAAATATATTTCTACGAGAATGTATTAAAAGGAAGCGGCGCGTTTTTGTGCGTCCGCCTAAAACGCACGGGCACGAAGGTAAAAAAACTGCATTTCTCCAACATTTCTTTCGGCAGGTTTGATAAGAACCATTCCACACGCAAAATTTTCCACAATAAAAACCAAAATAATCCAAAAGATGGATTATTCGAGAGCTTTTTTTCAGAGGATTGAGTAGATTTGGCGCCACAACAGGGACTCTTTTTGGAATATGTTATGACAGATGGTTCTCATTCGCAACGATTTTATCAAATTTTCGTATATTCAGTGAGCCGTTTACCCGACTAATCTCCTTATGAAATACCTCGACGAACATCCGAAAGTGATCAGACTCCTTCTTGGCCTGCTGGCCCTCTACTTGTTTTCGTTCGCCGCGATCAACTTTTATCGCTATGCCAGCACACCCACCGATGAGAATTGGTTCACAAATTCTCCTTCGACCCTTTACGTGATAAGGAATATCTCCGGTCTTCTCGTCAAGAAGGAACCTCATAAGGTTTTCGAAACCTCGTCGGCATACGGCAAGGATTCCGTTGAGGTCGGAGATCTGTTACTCCGCGTCGACCAAAAGCGCCCGAAGACGCTATCGGACGTCGGTACGATCATAGATAAAGTTCAGGGAGATTCCGTTGACGTCTCTGTGGAGCGCCCGTCCGAGTATGCGGAACTTGATTTTCGCCTGCCGAGATCCGAGGTCTCGTCGACGATGGTGAAGACAATCCCGCCGACTGCCGACGTGTTCGAGGTGATTGATGGAGGAGCATCAGACCGTGCCGGCATGAAAGTAGGCGACCTGATTCTCCGTATCAACGGCGGGGGCTTCAACGATGTGCTCGAAGCCGATTCCATCATGCGGCGCGGTCAGATCGGAAAAACGATCGAATACCAGGTACTTCGGGCGGGAAAAGTTCTCATGCTGAATGTCACACTTGCCGCCTTTGGGTTCCCGATATCGCTGCTCGTCGTCTTTTTTTCGGGACTCCTTTACATGGGAACGGGCGCCTTTTTGTCCTTCAAACGTCCGCATCTGAATGCGGCGCGGCTGACAGGCATTGCACTCATGCTCATTGGGCTCTTTATAATTTGCGCGCTCATTCAAAGGGATTTTACGCCCGACCTCTTTGTCCGCTTACGTACTTTTACTATGATCGTTGCTCTGTATTTTGGCGTCGCCCTGGTATTCCACAGCGGGCATTATTTTCCAAAAGAGCGGCCGGAGCTTCTTTCGCGCCCGTGGCTTCGCATCACCCTCTATCTCCTTGCTGTGGCGGGAACCGTTGTGAGGTTGACGACGACGCAGATGACGAGCCCCTATGTCCTCGGAATAATGCTTCTGTTCATTTTCGGGACGCTCATTCGTTTTCGGAAAAAATCCAATCAAGAGTACCGGAGCGCCTCGCGCATTATCAACTGGACATCTGTGATCTCAATTGTGTCCGCCATCGCCGTCGGGATGCTCATTAACAAAACGAACGACCAGAAATATTTTATACTCCTCGGCATTACACTTGCCCTTATTCCGCTCTCGTATCTTTACTCCATAGGCCGGTACCGCCTGCTCGACATCGACCTCCGGGTTCGGCGCAATATTCAATATTCGATCGTCTCGTGGGTGTGGGTTCTTCTTCTTGCAGGCGCATCTCTTTTCATTCTCGTTAAGCTTCCCCAGGCGCCAATGGCCCTGCCGAATTTTCGCCTGACCGGAACCTCCATAGAAATTCTGGATACGCCTAGTCTTCCGGGCCAGCAAGTGCCTGTTGAAAAAGCTCTTCTCATGGTCATCGCGGTTGCATTGACGCTTGTTATCGGTTTTGTGGGAAGAAAGGGGCAAGAGCTTATCGACAGGCTCTACGACAGGGCTCGGTACGATTACCGGCGCGCAGCGAGCGAGTTGGCTGAAGTCATGGGGACGAAACTCGGCATGGTCGATCTTGCGAGAGGGATCGTCGAAAAACTAGCGCAGATCATGCGGTTGAAACAGGTCGGAATCCTGTTCTTTCGCGACGAGCAATCGTGCTGCTGTACTGAGGCGCAAGGATTTGACGGGATTGCGTGGAAGAGTTATTGTCTGGCGTCGGACAAAAAACTCATCGAAGCCATTCAGAGGTTTAACGGCGCGATCAGCGTCGACTACCTTCCCTCCGAGATGAAGGAAATTTTTCGCCAACTAAGGTTTCAGTATGTTGTTCCGATCCGGTCGAAGGGGAAACTCGTAGGAGCCATTTTTGTCGGCGAAAAGCTCTCGGAATCGACGTTTCAACAAGAGGACCTCGAACTTCTCTCGTCAACGTCCAAACAAGCCTCGGTCGCGATTGAAAACGCGTTTTTGTATGAAGAGCTTGCCGAACAAGAACGCATCAAGCACGAACTCGACATTGCCCGTCGCATACAGGAGGGTTTGTTGCCGAAGAAGAACCCCTCCATAAGGGGCTTGGACGTTGCGGGCGTATCGATCCCGGCGATGACTGTCGGAGGGGATTATTTTGACTACATTCAGCTTGGCCCGAAAAAGCTTCTCGTCGTTGTGGCGGATGTGTCGGGAAAAGGGATGTCAGCAGCGCTTTATATGTCGAAGATCCAGGGCATGGTGCAGCTTGCGGCGCACATGTACAAAACTCCGAAGGAAATGCTCGTCCATATCAACCGGCGGATCTTTGAAGGGCTCGAGCGGAAATCGTTCATCACGATGATTCTCGCCGTCTTCGACCTTGAGAAAAAAGAAGTCCGCATTTGCCGGGCCGGCCACAATAAAGCGCTCATCCGAACGAACGGTAAATTGCAATTTCTCGACGCACACGGAATAGGCCTGGGTCTCGAGCGGGGAAAGATCTTTGAAAAAGAGCTTCAGGAGATCAGGAGGCCTTTGACGAAAGACGGCATCTTCGTTTTTTACTCGGACGGTCTCACGGAAGCGATGGATGAGATGAACAATCAATTTGGAGAGGACACCGTTCACGACCTCGTCGACGCGAGCAGGAAATCTCGGGCAAAAGAATTGCAGGATTCAATCCTCTCGTCGGTCGAGAAATTCCGCGGTCCCGCAGAGCCTCATGACGACCTCACGCTTGTGGTGGTCAAGGCAACCCCCGCATAGCCGGTCGTGCGGCCGTCTATTTCTTTTCCAACGCGAGAATCATATCGCATATCTCCCTCACGCACCCCTCGCCCCCCCTTTTCTTCGTCACGTAGTGAGCCGCTTTTTTGTTCTGTGCCGTCGCATCCGCCGGGGCCGCTGCAAAGCCGACTCGTTTCATTACATCGAGATCGTTCACGTCGTCCCCGATATACCCGATTTCTTCCCACTGCAACGAGTGCCGTTTCATTAGGACCTCGAGCGCAGCGACCTTATCTCTTGTTCCTTGAACAAGATCTGTGATCCTCAATTTCGCTGCCCGTCGCTCGACGATCTTGGTGTCTTCGCTCGTCACGATCGCGACTTTGAACCCCGCCATACGGAGAAGCACGAGCCCCATTCCGTCCCTCGTGTTGAATTTTTTTAACTCGTCGCCGTTTTCCGAGTAGTACATTCCCGAATCGGTGAGAACGCCGTCGACGTCTGTCGCGAGCATTTTAATTTTTTTGAGCCGGGCAAGCAAAGTTTTTTTCATCGCGCACTTTTCGTTATGAGTAATGTCTATCCGCGAATGGCATTGACGATGTAATCCTGGTCTTCATGGTCCAGATATGGATGCATTGGGATGCTGAATATTGAATCGGCGATGCGCTCGCTGACGGGGAAGTCGCCTCTTTTGTAACCGAGCGACCGAAAGGCTTCCTGCAAATGGAGCGGCTTCGGATAGTAAATCGCGGTCGGCACGCCGGCTGTTTTCAGTCTGCTCATCATTGCATTGCGGTCCGTGGCGAGGATCGAGTATTGAGCCCATGCGCTTGTGCAGTCTTCGCGCACGAACGGCGTCGTCACGACATCGTGAAGGTTCTCGGTGTACCGACGGGCGACGCTGTCGCGCAAGGCAAGCTCTTCGTCGAAGATTTCCATCTTTGAAAGCAGCACTGCCGCTTGTATCGAATCGAGCCGGCCGTTGATTCCTATTCGAACGTTGTCGTACTTGTCGGTTCCCTGGCCGTGCACGCGGAGCGAGCGAAGTTTTTCCGCCATTACATCGTCGTTGCAAAACATGGCGCCGCCGTCTCCGTAGCAGCCGAGCGGCTTTGCGGGGAAGAACGACGTCGCCGCAACATCTCCGAAACTTCCCGCTTTTCTTCCTTTGTATGTTGCGCCGAACGATTGAGCGGCATCCTGCAAGACAAAAAGGCCATGCCTTTTTGCGATCGCCCCGATCGCATCATAGTCGGCCGTTTGTCCAAAGAGATCCACTGGAATAACGCCCTTGGCTTTTTTTCCGGAGTTGCTTTTCACAAACTTCGAGAGAGCGTCGTCGAGTTTTTCAGGGTCGATATTGTAGGTCCGTGGGTTGATATCGACAAAGACGAGCGAAGCGCCGAGAAGCGCGACGACTTCCGCGGTTGCGATGAATGTAAAAGGGGATGTGAACACGACGTCGCCGGGACCGATCCCGTACGCCATGAGGGGCAGAAGGAGGGCGTCCGTTCCGCTCGCACATCCAACGCAGTGCTTGACGCCGACGTACTGCGCAAGTTTTCCTTCAAGCTCTGCGATTTCGGGGCCCATGATGTATGCGCCATGGTCCATCACTTTTTTGATGCGTTCCTCGAGCGACATGCGAATACGGCGCTGCTGCGCTTTCAGGTCGATGAAATCAATTTTTTTTCTTCCAGTAGTCATAGTGTGAATGGTCTTTAATGCTGTTTTCGCTGGCTAACCAATTTAAAGTGTTTCTATGAATTTATCGATCGTGTCAACACGCTCTGCCCAGCTATTTTGTCGGGCAATTTCTTTTCGTTCTCGTGCTTTTTCGGGAGAGTTTGTCGTGAACGCCATTTCAATCGCTGTGAGGAATTCATCCTTCGTCTTTGCGTTTCGGACAACGCCCTCGCTCATAGTGTACGGTCCGACGGTTGAGACGACCGGCTTTCCCGCCGCGAGATACTCGTAAAATTTCAATGGAGCAGCATAATACGTCGAGACCTCGTCGGTTGCGTATGGAAGAAGACATACGTCAAACTGGGTAATGTACCTCGGAATGAGATCGGACGGTTTTGAGCCGAGATGGTGCACGTTTTTTCGCTTTTTAAAGTCCTCGAATCGCTGGTAATAACGTGCGTCGCTTTCAGTGAGCGGCCCGACGATCACGAACGACCATCCGGGTCTCTCGGCGGCGAGATAGTCGAGGAGCTCAAGGTCGATGATATGCCGAACGACTCCCGAATATCCAATCAGAGGTTTTGCAATGGCGACGAGATCCGAAGGGACCATCGACGACTGAAGCGATTCTTCAAAGAGGCCGAAATCCACCCCGTGATGAATTGTCGTGATTTTTTTTGCAAACGGCGCCCGTTCTTCGGTGAGCTTCTCGGATACGGTAATAACGGCGTCGGCTTTTTTCACGATTTCTCGTTCCAATGCGACGACCCTGCGTTGGAGCCATCGCTGAGAGTACAGTTTATCGAAGGCATCGTTGCAGAAATAGATGGATTTCTTTTCTCCCAGTTGCCCGATAAGAGGAGCGCCGTTGTAGGCGAAGACAAAAAGGAGAGGGTCTTTCATCCCAAGCAGTGTGATCGTCCGTCGGATCAGCACCCGCGCGACAGCCCAATTGATGCGGCTCAGGAGCGAGCTGAACTCTCCGAATGGGAGCAATGGGATCGTTGCCAAAAGAAAGAGCCCCTTATTGATTTCTCTCGGCCCGCGGAGGAAGCGAAACAATTTTTTCAGGTCGGGGTGCTTGATGAACTTGGACAGCGTATAGAAACCCTCGACGAAGAGCACCGTGTTCCCTTGTTTGACAAATTCATTTGCGAGGTGATGGCGGATGCGACGCGGACCATCCCATTCCGAGAGAGTGACGATGACGATATCTCTATTTTTCAGCAACCGTTCTGACTCCCTAAGAACATGCATTGCATCATCAAGCGCCGCTACACGCTTCGATCAACGCGCTTGCGATGTATTCCAATTGCGCTTCGGAGAGTTCGGGGTAGAGCGGGAGACTCAGGATCTGAGGGGCGAAACGCTCCGCGACGGGAAAGTCTCCTCTGCGATGGTGCAAATATGCATACGCCGGCTGCATGTGCAATGGGATAGGGTAATGAATGCCCGTCGCGATGCCGCGCGCCTTCAATTTTTTTTGGACCTCTTCTCGTTGGTCGATGCGGACGACGTAGAGATGAAAAACATGCGTCGAACCATGGCGGATCTCCGGCGTTGCGATCAGTGTGTTTCCCCGAAGCACGTCTGTGAGACGTGAGGCGTGTTTTTGGCGGAGCGTTATCCAATCGGTAAGATGAGAAAGTTTCACGTTCAATATTGCCGCCTGCAAAGTATCGAGCCTGCTATTATACCCTTCCATTTTATGCTCATACTTTTCGAGCCTGCCGTGATTCGCGAGCATGCGGACATCCTCGGCGAACCGGTCATCGTTGCTTACGATCGCTCCCGCATCGCCGTACGCTCCTAAATTTTTCCCGGGATAAAAGCTGAAGCACGCGGCTTTTCCAAAACTGCCGATCTTCTTTCCGTTATAGACCGCGCCATGAGCTTGTGCGGCGTCTTCGATGATCGTGAGATTGTGCTTTTTGGCGATACGCACGATCGGCTCCATGTCCGCCGGCTGTCCGTAAAGATGGACGGGGATGATTGCTTTTGTTTTCACAGTGATCTTTTCTTCGATCTTCGACACGTCGATAGTGTACGTCGCCGGGTCGTTGTCGACGAACACCGGTTTTGCTCCAGCCGCGGTGATCGCTTCAGACGTTGCAATGAATGTGTTGACGGCGGTGATGACCTCGTCGCCGTTTCCAATGCCGCAGGCGCGCAGCGCGAGGTGGATCGCATCCGTGCCGTTAGCGACGCCGATCACATGTTTCGCGCCGCAAAAAATGCCAAAGGCTTTTTCGAAATCGTTGACGGCGTTTCCACCGATGAAGTCCGTTTGGTCCAACACATTCTGGATCGCGCCGTCGATCGCGCTTTTCATCGATCGATACTGACTTTTAAGGTCAACGAGGGGGATGTTCATCTTACTTCTTATAGGGGAGATGGGCGACTGAATTGATGATTTTAGCAGGGTTCCCGGCCACGACCTGATTAGACGGAACATCTTTTGTTACGACAGACCCCGCTCCGACGAGCGCGTTCTCGCCGATGGTGACGCCCGGCAGCAGCGTGGCATTCGCTCCGACCTTTGCATTTTTTTTGACGATGGCGCCGCGCAGCTCGTTCTTCACGTTCGGCGAAAGAGGGTAGAGAGCGTTTGTGATCACTACATGAGGTCCGAGCCAGCAGCCGTCTTCAAGGACCGAGGTTTCGGGAACGAATGCGTTCGTATGAATGCGCACGTCCGACCCGATCTTCACATGATGCTCGACCACCGATGATGTTCCAACGCTCACGTTATTTCCGATCTCATTTTCCTCGCGGACGAGCACATGATGTCCCGTTTGAAAATTGTCCCCGATCGTGTTGCCGGCATAAATAACGGTATGCGACCGTATCATTGCATTGTCGCCGATCGTCGTTTTCAGCTCGCCCGATTTTTTGCCTCTCGGCGGCACGCCGATGATCACATAGTCTTCGATCACTGCGTTCCGGCCGATTTCGACGTTAGGATGTATTTTCGGGGGCATATCGCGATACCCTACTTTGTCTGGCGATAAATTTTTTCGATAATTTCCACCGTCTTCATTCCTTCCGTTCCGCCAGTCGCTACAGGGGCGTTATGAGAAAGGACGTCGATAACGTTCGCGTAGACTTTGTCGTGGTTCGACATCGAACCTTGGTAGAATCCGTATTCGTTTGCGGGCGCGGATTGCGGAACATCAGTGATCTCGTAATTTTCTATCGCCTGGTGTTCGAGCACATTGAGATACTGCCCGCCGACCTTGACGGTCCCTTTTTCCCCGAACACGGTGATGGAACCCTCCATATTTCGCTTGAAGCTGTTGACAGTGTAGTTGATCGTCCCGATCGCGCCGTTTTTAAATTGGAGGAGGACGACTCCCGTGTCTTCGAACTGGACGGTTTTGGGATGCGTAAAATTTCTTGTGACGGCAGTAACGTCCGTCACGTCGCCAACCATCCAGTAGAGGAGGTCGATAAAGTGACTGAACTGAGTATACAGAGTTCCGCCGTCGATTGCTTTTTTCCCCTTCCAATCTGATTCTTCGTAATACCGATCATTTCTGTTCCAAAAGCAATTAAGCTGGACGTTGAAAATTTTTCCCAGCCTTCCCTCGTCGATGGCTTTTTTCAATGCCACAATTGGAGGGTTGAAACGGTTTTGTTTAACGATAAAGAGAATTTTCCGTGCCTTTGTGGATTCATCGATCATGGCTTTGCAGTCCGCCGCCGTCAGGGCCATCGGTTTTTCGCACAAGACATGCTTGCCTGCCCGCAGCGCTTTGATCGTATGTTCCGCATGGAACGCATTTGGCGTGCAGACCGACACGACGTCCAGATGTTTCTCGGCCGCAAGCAACGCATCGATGTTGTCATACACACTGCATGAGTACTTATCTCCAAGCTCCTTACCCCTTGCCGATTTTACATCACAGACCGCCTGAAGTGTTCCAAGCTTGCTGATATGTTCTGCATGACGCTGGGCGATTCTACCACAGCCGATGATACCGAAGACGATTTTTTGCATTTTGTTTAAGAAAAGGAGAGACTAATTAAGAACAGTCATGCTTCAGATGAACTTAACAATTTCTTTAGAAGTTATTCAATTATTGGTGCAATTGCAAAAAAACCGACTTTTTGGTAGTAACACATTTCTACATTAGCCAAACCGAGCTACTCCTCACTCGTTTATGAATTCATTGATTTTGATCTTGAATTCCTACACAAAAATTTCTATGACGCCTTTTTGCTCTGCCAAAATCTTGCTTTTTTGACAAAAACCAGGTAATATCTTCGTATCAATTCGAAAGGGGCTCCTCAATGAAAGCGGCAATACTTGCACTCCTCACACTTTTTGTAATCTTTCCAGCTGACTCTCAAAGCGATTCGGCCATCACAACTCAAGGGCTTGTCGCATATTATCCATTTAGCGGCAATGCCAACGACTCAAGTGGAAATAGTTTTAATGCAACAATAGTCGGGGCAACTCTGACATCCAACCGGTTTGGCGTGGCGAACAACGCCTATAGTTTCAACGGCGACACTTCGATAATCAGCTACGGCGATATTTTGGATAGTGTTTTCTCCGCTCCCATTGCACAATTCAGCGTTTCGGGCTGGGCAATGACAAGAACGTGCGGAAGCATGACGTACGGTGGGGGATTTATTATCGGTAAGAACGGCGGAGGAAATCTTGGGCCATATCAATGGAATATTACTCATGAGGACGGAGTGCTTTATGCTGCAGTCTTCTCAGACACACTCGCCCAAAACTACATTGCTCTCACCAGTCCAATGGGTACATACCAGTGGTTCCATTTTGTCCTTGTCTTCGACGGCAGCCAACCGGAAATGCAGCGTATCAAACTGTATGTTAATGGGGATTCATCGAGCGCAACGGTGTTCCAGCACATAGGGACTCTCGGTACCACAACGGTGAACAGCGAGCAGCCGTTGACCATCGGGGCAACATATCACGCCAAGAACTCTGAATCCTCCAGCAATTTCTACGACGGGGATATCGATGACATCCGCATCTATGACAGAGTTTTAAGCGGCGCGGAAGTTCAAGCCTTGTATCATGAAGGCGGATGGTCGACACTAGTCCATCCGGGTCTCGTTGCTTACTACCCGTTTAACGGGGATGCCAACGACTCGAGTGGCAACGGGTTCAATCCTACGATTGTTAGAGCCGCACCAACAACCGACCGGTTCGGGGTACAAAACAGCTCGTTCAGCTTCGACGGGTATAGTTCAATAATCAATTGTGGAGATATACTAGACAGTGTTTTGTCCGCCCCTATCGCAAAATTTAGTGTCTCAGGATGGGCAATGACAAGGACATTTGGAAGTGCACTGTCCGGCGGTGGATTTATTATTGGCAAAAATGGCGGAGGAAATCTTGGACCATATCAATGGAATATTACTCATGAAGATGGAGTGCTTTATGGAGCAGTGTTTTCGGACACGCTTGCCCAAAATTATATCGCCCTCACAAGTCCAATGGGCGTGAATCAGTGGTTTCATTTTGTGCTTGTCTTTGACGGCAGCTTGCCGGAAACGCAGAGGGTCAAACTGTACGTTAACGGGCGATCGTCCAACACTACAGTATTCCAGCATGTCGGGACTCTAGGTACCGCAACCGTGAATAGCCAGCAGCCCCTTACAATCGGGGCGACACTTAATGGAAGCCAACCAGACTCTCCTGCCGGAAATTTTTATAACGGGGATGTTGATGACATTCGGATTTACAATTGGCCGTTGGACAGCGCGACGATCCAATCGCTCTATCATCAAGGAGGATGGCCGAAACCGCTCCAACCTGGTCTTGTAGCATATTACCCTTTTAACGGCAATGCAAACGACTTGAGCGGGAATGGATTCAACGGCACGGTGATCAATGCGACGAGTGCGCCTGACCGATTTAATCACGCCAATTCAGCGTACTATTTTAACGGATCGAACAGTTACATCAACCTCGGTGATATTCTGGATACTGTTTTTGCCGCTGATACCGCGCAATTTAGCGTTTCCGGATGGGCTAAAACAATTATTCCTGGGTCGCAAGCGGGGGGAGGTGGGTTCATTATTGGCAAAGAAGGGGGCGGCAATGCCGGCATCTATGAATGGGGTTTGAATCATTACGTCGACAATAATGTTTACGCTAATATTTTCTACGACGGCTATGTTGGACGCTATTTACAGATCACGAGCACGCCGGTTCAACCTAACAATTGGTTTCACTTTGTTTATGTCTACAACGGTTTTCTACAGCCGACTGAGCGGCTGAAACTATATATTAACACAACTATTACCCCTACGATAACCGCGAATGTTGGAACACCCGGCACTGGCACGTTGAATACCGCACAGCCGTTGACGATTGGCGCCGGGTTGAATCTTCCCAATTCCCCCAACAACTTTTACAACGGATACATCGATGATATCCGCATTTACAACAGGGTCGTGACAGCAAATGAAATCGATTCTCTTTACCATGAGGGCGGATGGATCGACGTCCAACCAAATCTTGTTGCATATTATCCATTGAATGGGAATGCAAATGATTCTAGCGGAAATGGATTCAATGCAACGGTAGTTGGGGCCACTCCAACGGCCGACCGATTTGGAGCCTCTAATGGCGCATACAGTTTTAACGACAGCAGCTCAATAATCCGCTGCGGCGATATTCTGGATAGTATCTTCGCGGCGCCAGTGGCGAAGTTCACCGTTTCTGGTTGGGCCAGGACTCGAACATATGGAACCACAAACGGCGGCGGCGGTTTTATTGTCGGCAAAAATGCGGGAGGCGGGACACAGGGGCCGGCACAATGGAACATCACACATTTGGATGGATTACTTTACGGGGCGGTGTTCTCGGATACGCTGGCTCAAAACTACATTGCTCTCACGAGTCCGATGGGTACGAACCAGTGGTTCCATTTCGCGCTTGTCTTTGACGGTAGCCAACCGGAAATGCAGCGGATCAAACTGTATGTCAACGGTAGGACAACCAGCACAACTGTTTTCCAGCACATAGGGACTCTGGGCACTGCTACAATCAGCAGCAAACAAGAGATCACTATTGGTGCAAGTTATCAAAACGCGAATCCTGTGAACCCGACGAACAGCTATAACGGAGACATTGACGATATCCGGATTTACAATTACGTTTTGGATAGCACCGCCATTCAAGTTCTCTTTCATCAAGGAGGATGGGCAACTACGAACGTCGGTCAGTTCCAGCCAGGAATTCCGGATGACTTCGAGCTTTTGTCTAATTATCCAAACCCATTCAATCCTTCGACTACCATCCGATTTGGCATCCCCGAGCGAAGTTTCGTCAAGATTGAAATCTTTAATATTCTTGGGCAGCGAGTGGCAGCAATATTGAACGGAGAAGTTGAGGCTGGGTATTATCAAAAAGAATGGCAGGCAAATAGCGCATCGGGGGTTTATTTTTATCGCATCGAAGCAACTTCTCTCAGCGATCCGAGCAAGCGTTTTGTCGCGGCCAAAAAAATGCTTTTGGTCAAATGAGAAGGACTCAATACGGTCGGTAACAACCGGCTACCCCGTGCAGCAAAGGTAAGAGCCATGATTTTCGCCATGGCTCTTTTTTTTTAGACTGTTGTTATTTTTCCCCTCCAATGACCATCCAGAAGCCGCACCACGGGGCCAGGAGTTTTTGATTGAGGGTGTTGATGAATTTTGGAAATCTTCGCCGGTATGAATCGCAAAACCTGTACGTCCGGCTCCGAAAACGTCCGAACATTTTTTCGGCCTCT
The DNA here is from genome assembly GCA_035500675.1 of Bacteroidota bacterium. Taxonomy (GTDB): domain Bacteria; phylum Bacteroidota; class Ignavibacteria; order UBA10030; family UBA8401; genus JAGVPT01. Next base: position 25,336 of record DATJXA010000121.1, read on the forward strand.
CCTTTTGAATATGCTTTTCCCAAAGGATTTTCTCCCCCGTCATACACGCGTACCCAATCTTCTAACAGCGTTGGCCGAGAGAGCGAACTCTTTTTGCTCTGAAGAAACTTCCAAAATGTGAAAAGAGGAATGCCAAGCCATACGTGGAGGGAATTTTTATGATAGAGCATGATGATGATTTTCCCTCCCGGTTTAAGGACCCGGTACACTTCATCGATCGCTTTCTGAGTATTCGGAGTATGATGAAGGACGCCGAAAGAGTACACGACGTCAAACGAGCCATCGTTGAACGGGAGGTGTTCTGCGTCTGAGACGCGCGCATCGACCGGCAGGCCTTCGAGGTCAAATCTTTTTTCCACCAATTCAATGCTTTGCGGGGTGAGGTCTACGCCGGTAACTACCGCACCTCCTTTTGCAAATTGAAGCAAGTCTGTCCCGAGACCGCATCCGATTTCGAGAAGCTTTTTCCCGGGAAACCGGTCGAACCCGACGATCGTGTTCATGAACGGCTGCGTTTCGTAACGGAACCGCTCGACCTCGTCGAAAAATTCTTTTGAACCCCACTCCAGATGAGTGAATTGAGTCCCGCAAGGATGCGCGTTCCAGTACTCGCGCACCCGTTCTTTTAGTTGTTCATCCTGTGTTTCGATCATCGTATTCCTTTGTGCCTCTTTAAGTAATTGCTTCTCCTGCGATCCACAATTTATGCCACATTTTGAAATTGATGAGGGTCCAAATTTCAGACGAATAATTGATATGCGTTCGTTCGTATTCGTCGATAAGCGTACGGATGTACGATTGATCCGTATAAGGATCCTCGTAATCGAGCAGGAATGGTTTGGCGTACGCAAGGATCTTGCTCGTCAACATATTTTTGCCCGACCCGGCAAAGCCAATTTTTTTTCTGTAGATGATGTCTTGTGGGATCAATCCTTCAACGGCTTTTTTGAGAATGTATTTTGTTTCACCGTTTTTGATCTTGAACTGCCACGGAATCTTCATCGAGAATTCGACAAGCTTGTGGTCGAGGAATGGGACGCGCGCTTCGACCGATGTGGCCATGCTCATCTTGTCGACGCGCATAAGCAGAAGTTCCGGGAGCCTGTTTTTTAATTCCCAGTAAATCATTTTTGTGGAATAGTCGCTGCCGGAAGCCGCATGAAATGCTTCATCCACGAGCGCTGCGGAAGACGCTGCGGAACGACGTAAAAGCTTCGCTTTCTCTTTATCGTCGAAGGCCGTGGCGCCGCCAAGGAACGACTCGCTTGCGGAAAGGAAATTCTTGATGTAATTCTGTCGATAGTCGACGCGCAAAGACTTTAGGATCGGCGAAAGAAGCCCATAGCCGGTCGACCGAACTACCTGCGGCATCGAACGGATAAATCTCAGCTGCGTTTCGAGCTGAAGAACCTTCTTATAGAGCGTGTAACCGCAAAATTGCTCGTCACTTCCCTCGCCGACTTGCACGACGATCGTGCCGTTGTCCCGCGCCAGCTTTGAGACATAGTAGAGCGGGAAGGATACCGGGTCGGCAAGCGGTTCGTCGTGATGGTAGATAACTTTCGGGAACAGCCGGATGAAGTCGTCGTCGTTAATGGAGATTTCGTGATGGTTCGTCTTGAACTCTTTTGCGATCCGGCGCGCGTATGAAAATTCGTTCACGTTTTCCTGTCCTTCGATGGCGACCGAAAACGTGTCGACTGGCCGGTTCATGAGTTTGCTCATGAGCGCGACGTTGGTGCTGGAATCGATCCCCCCGCTCAGAAACACCCCGAACGGCACATCGCTCATCATTCGTTTTTCGATCGATTCCTCGAGCAGCTCTCGGATCCGCCGGGCGCAGTATTCTTCGCTGTGGACGTCCTCACCATTTACCGGCTGGAAGACGCTCCAGTAGCTCACGTTAGTGATCCGGCCTGCGAGGTCGATCTCCAAAAAATGCCCGGCTTCGAGTTTTGAGATCCCCTCAAAGAGTGTTTGTGGAGCCGGTGTTGCGATGAAGGTGAAATAGTGCGATAAGGCGGTTTCATTCACCGCTCGCGGGATGGACGGATCCTGAAGGATCGCTTTGATCTCCGAGGCAAAAATCAATCGGTCGTTCGAGAGAGTATAATAGAGCGGCTTGATGCCGATCCGGTCGCGGAAGAGGAATAGTTTACCCTTGCGCGAATCCCAAATTGCCATCCCAAACATCCCCTCGAGTCTTTCGACGAATCGCGGTCCGTACTCTTCGTAGGCATGGATCAACGTCTCGGTGTCGCTGCGTGATTTGTAACGATGCCCTCTCGCTTCCAGCTCCGGGCGGAGCTTGGCGTGATTGTAGACTTCGCCGTTAAAGACGATCCACACCGTCCCGTCTTCGTTGCACATCGGTTGGTTCGCGGCCGGGGAAAGGTCGACGATGGCAAGGCGGCGGAACCCGAAGCCGAGGTTTTTTTGCGGCGAAACGTATGTGCCGTCGGAGTCGGGGCCGCGGTGGGCGAGTGTGTCCGTCATGCGTCGGAGCAATGGTTCATCGACCCGCTTCGGGCTTGACTCAAAATGAAGAACGCCGCAGATACCGCACATTGAAATTTGCCGGTTAATCGGGGAAAACGAAAAAGCTAAATCTGAATCTATCAGACTTAGCTTGACCTGATTTCAAGGTACGGCATTTGCGCCTGATTTTCAAGAAGGGGAGCTGAACCGTCTTTTGATGGGATGAAAGTGAAGGTCTTAGTCTTTGACAGCGAGCAACGCCTGTTGGAACGTTTCTTTCGATTGCGTTCCGATCATCTTGTTCACGA
>DATJXA010000122.1:0-14682 GCA_035500675.1 Bacteroidota bacterium
CTCCGAATATGTTTTGAATAGTGCACATCTGAATAAAATTGAAAGCGATAGCCTAATGAACATCGCTTATTTAACCCAAATCACTAACCTTGACATTACAAATCGAAATCCACTTGAATATATAAAGGACTACGACAAGCCAGAATTTGAACTAATAATGCCATCGCATTTTTTGCCAAATGACATTTTGGATTGGGCACGAGCTGATAGTATGCCAGACAACGCACTCGATCAATTCATTGAGAAAAGGGTAACGTTGATTATTGATAATCTGAAGGTCAAATTAAACGGAATTAAAGTCGACGAAATTGATACAACGCAAAATGCTGCGCCAGCCAACTCGTCGCTCTAACTGATGGAAATGTTAGAGTAAAATGTATTACTTTCGGTAGCGGGATTTCAACGTTTTGCTCACATTCTTTTTAGATCGAGAGAGCTCGTGATTCATCCGACCCAGCAATAACTCGGAGTCTATCACCCTTGGATCCTGATAACGAGGGTGATTCAACAACACTCGTATTATCATTCTTAGGTACTCCATTCCCTTTTTGACGGTTGGCACGACCGTTTTCTTTGATAACTTGATTTCTCTTTTGTCTTTTGATTTAGCACTTCCATGAACCACCGCAGAGCGAAAACTATAGATTTCCTTTACTTGTTTGAAAATGACTTTCGCATCTTCCTTAACTAGTGTGTCAAGTTCAGAAAGAGCCGCAATTCGTAGAGCAAGTTTATGAATGATCTCTTGATTGTTATCGTCGGAGAGTAGTGCCTCGATTCCAATCGTAGCATCTATAATTGCGTCTTCTTCGTTTTGCCTCTCATAGCACAGATTCAGCCTGTTGATTGCTATTCTTAACTTATTATTCTTAGAGCTAATGATATTGGCGAAGATGTTCACTGACATTTTCGTCTGAATCAAGTTCAATTTCTTGGTTTGTTCCGGAATCGATGCATAGTGGAGGAAGGTGTGCGAATTATCTAGGGAGGCGCCTTTCAAGTCAGGCAAATCAGCCGTATAATCATTTGCCCAACCGTCAGGCCTCAGCAGCACTTGAGCGTATCCGGTGTTACAATCTGTCGCGATTCTAAGCGCCGCAAAAAAGCAATCCGCGTAGTACTTTGGTTTTTCATCATACGGTAGAATCTCATTAAAGAGAATTCCGGTCAACAAGTCGTTGATTGATTTTTCAGTGTACCATTTTTTGAAAACGATGGCATGAGTAGCAGCACCAATTGTTGGTATCTGACTCCGGTGCCAGACATTCACGTTCTGAATTCGCGCTCGCTGAAACTTCTCACTCATCCGAACAATTTCCACCTTGAATTGAGGAAAAGATGTCTCTTCAAAATCAAAGCCGAGAAAGAGAATGGGAATTACAACATCGAATGCCAAATCTGAGGAATAGATGTAAGTTTCAATTGGCAGGTAAATCTTAAGAAAAAGACGATCAACTAGATCGAACCGATCATATAAGTGAATATATCTATCGACGAGGGTTTTCACAACGTCATGAATTCCAATCTCAACGGTGACCTCTCTGTATTTCGGTTCTGTATCGGTATAGAAATTCCTAATCGCAATATTTGACCTGACATATTTTAATAATTCTGTGACCGACTCAAGTTTGTCGATTCGAATTCGAAATGATTCGTTATCACCAAAAGCATTTTTGTAGTCGTTTGGGCCTTTTTCCTTCATGATTGGAGAAAAAAACGGAAGACCCTTACCGCTGTGAGAGTATGTGTCCATCTTGAAATACTCGTACCTTGGAAATTTCTCGCCTCTCTTAACTAAATTCTCGACTAGTGACAGCCCTTCTTTTGTTGCTTTTCTGAGCAATCTATAGAATTCGGGATCTTTTGGTTCGGACATTTAGGTATTCCTTTCAATAAAGAGCAGTCGCACTCATCCAAGGTTGAATGGTGTGAATCTACAAACTGTCTTTTTTTCCTTCAAACATTTGCTCCTGAGTATCAAGCAAGATCTCTAGTGCTTTGTCGATAATTCTGCTGTTGTGTATCATTTGTGTCGAATACTTCGAACTAGAAATAAAGTTGTGAAGCGGGACTGATCGATCAGGGCAAGATTGTGAGTATTCGGCAAGAAAATCCTGAAGGTCAAAATTTTTGATCGACACCTCTAAGTTTTCCAGTTGTTCAATGGTCATAACAATCAAGGGGGCAATCGTTAGTTTTCCCTTCTTCATATAACCCGATTTGGATTCAGATTCAGGCGCAAGCAGCGTTTTGAACTCGGACGCAAGAAAATGCCCAAACACTGGTGCATCAAGAAGCGCATCATACACGACCAAAACTGGATAAACAACTCTACTAATATTGAACTCCGGATGTTTTTCCGCGAACTCTTGAGTAGAAATAGTTTCGACCGCTCCCACGAGCTGCGAAATCCCTTTGTTCCTGGTACTCTTAGACAAATTCTTAATGGCACAATACCTTTCTCGTAAGTGTTCAAAAAAGTCATTGGAGTCATCCGCCAATATCGTTTCCTCTTTTATCCAAACAGCCTTCATCTCAAAAAGAATTATTCCACTAGAACTATTTACACAAGCATCGATTTCAATCTTGCTTTTTTGATCGTTGATAATTTGCATGTTGCGGTAAAGCTTGTTGTCTAAAGCTCCTATGTCTTGCGGAAACATACGTTTTAGAATATTGCAGGCGTAGTCCTCAAATGCTCTTCCGAAAGCACCAAATATTTCATTGGATTTGGCCGGAAGGTTTTGAACTAGAAGGAACAGGGGGCCGACAAATGGTTTTTCACTGTAAAATATTGGATCTAAAATTACAGCCCTTCCGTCCGTTGCTCGAACTATTGGCTTATTTCTTAATGGTTGATAATCGTAGGGCGGTATTTGCTGACCGAAACCATCTCTATATTGTGCAGTAGAAAGTTTACCCCATAACCCATTTTTTAACGCCACAATGTCTTGTGACTCAAGTTTTACATATTTCATGAATGCAATCTTATTCTTTGTCCCGTCCGCAAAGGTCTTCACGTCAAAGATGCCGGTGCTCACTTTAGGGTCTAGGTAGTGAACAATAAAAGAAGTAATACACCTCAAATAATCTTCAACTGAAATTTCAGTGATCGTAAAAAAATCTTCGAACAAAGATCGATAATACTTCGGAAAATAATCTTTCCAGATCATTGCACTTCTGCCAAGTGTTCTTGATAAATCAGATGCAATCATTGCCCCTTCGATCCCCTTCCGAATTGGACCTAGCGCTCTCTTCCTAGCAACATCATTGTTAGCGTCTAGAAAGAAGTTCTTCCCGTAGATCCGTTTTCCAAATATCTCACCGGCAATCAATAGACATTGACCGAACTTCCGGCGTATTTCCGGGTGTTCAAATGTAGATCCGTCGTTTGTGTCATCATCGCAAAATAACGCGATCCATCTTAAGAGCTCTAAGATTTGCCCTCGGAAAAATATTTGAACATTCTCCGGGCCATCATGCATTCTGGTGAAATGATTGATCCTGTTTATATCCTCAGTTGAAAAGAATTGTTGCAAGCCAAATACCTGCCTAACTTGATGTGAGTCATTCGAGGAATTTGCAATTACATTGTTTAGGCGCGCGCACCAGAAGATTGTATCGGTAAGGCTAAGGCTGGAAAGGATAGTTCGCAGCGTAGGAATGTCACCGTTGAGATTGGGAAAAACTTCGGATGCAGGAACAGAGACTCGCGTCTGATTTTGAATCATATAGATTTGTAATACTCTTATATTTATCGCAATTCTGAAGGAGGACTAATATGCCTTGTCCCATGAAGAAATATACCTTTTCTGCCTTGGGCTCGCAACAACAGCATGTGATGATAAATTCCAGCGAGAGGACAATAGGAATGACTCATGGTACAAGAAGTTGTCGATATGCTGGCACCGGCACACATATTTGCAAAAGTGGCAAGGTTGGCAAACTAATAGTTTTGCTTTGCCTGGAGGCGGCATTGAAAAAAGAAAGGGGGCGATTGCAAAAAGAGCGAGGATTTTGTAGCAGCCCTTCAATGGTCCATTCCAGAGTTTGCCATTGTCACCGGATCTTTAGGGATACTGGCAGAGTGGCGAAGTTCAAGACTTTGCCAAGTTCGCCATTAAGGGGCATTTGACAAAGATGGCGAAGATTAGTTTGCCATCGCCACGCAGCTATACAGAATTGCCGAAGTGTCAAGCCCTGCTAAAATATCCTGTGTATGGTATTGTACGGTGCTTGCTGCAAGCATGACGACCTGGTCGCCTTGCCAAAACAGAATTGCTTTCGTATATTAGAGATTACGAAATGCAACTCTACTACAAATTGTAGAATGGTTTTAGCGCAAAAGCTGCCCTCCAGTGAATCGGGTGGCTGAGAAGCGTTAAAACATGCGGTATTTGACTTTGCCCCGTGGTGTAATTGGCAACACGTCTGACTCTGGATCAGAAAAGTCTAGGTTCGAACCCTAGCGGGGCAGCTGAAAATAAAAAGAGTTGATTTCGTTATCGAGATCAACTCTTTTTATTAGACACCGATCTATTTTTTTATCTCTTAAATCTTCTCTTTTATAAATCCTCTCCCGGCAACGCCCCCGACTCTTCCAACCGCCGCAAGCGCAGTTGCTCAAGCTTCTCTTTGCTGTAGGCGATCTTTGTGATCGTAATGAACAACACGGGAACGATGAAGATCGCGAGCATTGTCGCCGACAACATCCCTCCGAGCACCGTCCATCCGATCGTTGAACGAGCCTGAGCGCCCGCGCCTGTTGCAAACGCCAAGGGTGAAACGCCGAAGATGAACGCCATCGATGTCATAAGGATCGGACGCAAACGAAGCTTCACCGCATCAAGCGTCGCCTCGATCATCGGCATGCCTCTATCGACACGTTCCTTTGCAAACTCGACGATCAGGATCGCGTTCTTTGCCGCAAGTCCGATGAGGGTGACCAAACCTATCTGCGCATACACGTTGTCGCTCAGCGATGGGATGAACGTCAGCGTGAGGATCGCTCCGAACGCTCCGATCGGCACCGCGAGCAGAACGGCAAATGGTACGGACCAGCTTTCATACAACGCCGTGAGGAACAAAAAGACGAACAACATAGACGTCGCAAAGATCGTGAACGTACTGTTCCCGGCGTTGATCTCCTCGCGCGAGAGTCCCGAGAATTCATATCCGTAGTCGGCCGGCAAAACTCTCGCCGCAACTTCCTTGAGAGCTTCGATCGCCTGACCGCTGCTGTAGCCGGGGGCCGCGCCTCCGTTGATCTCTGCGGTCCGGAACAGATTGTAATGTGAGATCAAAGGCGCGCTTTCGATGACCTTATAGGTGGCAAGCGTGCTGAGAGGGATCATGTCACCGAACGAATTCTTCACGTAATACTTCGACAGGTCCGAGATGTCCGTCCGGTACGATGTGTCGGCCTGCGCCACCACGTGGAAATTGCGTCCGTAAATTGTGAAGTCGTTGACGTAGCGGCTGCCGAGGAATGTCTGGATCGTCGAGTACACGTCGGCGATCGATAGTCCCATCTTCTTGCATTTTTCTCTGTCGACGTCCAGTTCGTATCCCGGCGTGCGCGCGGTAAAGAATGAAAACACACGGCTGAGCTCGGGACGTTTGTTCGCTTCTGCGACAAAGTTCTGCACAACTCCTTCGAACTGCTTGATGTTGTCCGAGCTTTCATGCTGTTCGAGTTCAAAGGTGAAGCCCCCCGTTTGGCCGAGGCCGGGTATTGCGGGCGGTGAAATGACGACGATGTTCGCCCCTTCGATCGCGGACAGTTTCCGCTGGAGTGTTGCAATGATCGCATTGAGTTGAAGCGATTTGTCCTTCCGCTCGTCCCACGGCTTTAATTGCGCAAAGACCGTTCCGCTGTTCGACTTCGTCGCGAAGGTGATGACGTTAAGACCGCCGAGCGCAGCGAAATGCGCAATGCCCGGCGTCGTTTTGAGGATGTCCATTACCTCCGTCAATACCTGGAGGCTTCGCGTTGTCGAAGAAGCCTCGGGCAATTCAAACGTGATGTAGACGCGGCCTTCGTCCTCGGTCGGGATGAATCCGGTCGGCTTGTTTTTGAAGAGGACTCCAGTCGCGAGGTAGATGCAGATGAGCATGATGATGACCAACGGGGCTTTCTCAATACATTTTTTTACACCCGATGAATAAGAATCTGTCATCCGCTGAAACCATGCGTTGAACCTGAAGAACAGCCGGTTGAGCCCTTTTGAATCGGCGCCCAGCGTGCTCGGTTTCAAAAAGAGAGAACATAATGCGGGAGTAAGTGAAAGCGCAACGAATGCGGAAATGAGAACCGAGATCGCGATGGTAATCGCAAACTGCTGATAGAGCCTGCCGACGATCCCGGGCATAAATCCGACGGGAATGAACACGGCCGAAAGAATCAGCGCAATAGCGACGACAGGGCCGGAAATATCCTTCATTGCTTTGAGAGTCGCTTCTTTCGGCGTCAGGTGCTCATGGTCGATGTAATGCTGAACCGCTTCGACGACAATGATAGCGTCGTCCACGACGATACCGATGGCTAGCACAAATCCGAACATCGTCAGCGTGTTGACAGTGAACCCGAGCGGAAGAAAAAGAGCGAACGTGCCAATAATAGAAACGGGGATCGCGAGCACAGGTATAAGCGTTGCGCGCCAGCTTTGGAGAAAAAGGAATACGACGAGGACGACAAGACCAAGCGCTTCAATAAGGGTCAACACCACTTCGTTGATCGAGACCTTCACCACGGAGACCGATTCGAACGGGACGACGTAGTCGATGTCTTTGGGGAAAGATTTTTTAAGGTCTTCCATGACTTTCGTGATCCCTTGAGCCACTTCAAGGGCATTACTTCCCGGGGCCTGGTACACGAGTAAATAGGAGGCCCGCCTTCCATCGACGTACGAATTACTCGCGTAGCTGAACTTGCCGAGCTGAACGCGGGCAACGTCGCCGAGATACACAATCGACCCTTCGCGCGGATTCGCGCGGACGATGATGTTGCGGAATTGTTCCTCCGTATTCAGACGGCTGTTGGTAAACACGGAATATTCGAAGGCCTGGTCTGTCGGCTGGGGCGGAGCCCCGACGGACCCCGCGGCGATCTGCAGGTTCTGTTCCATCAGGGCATTGACGACATCGTTCGCCGTCAGGCCAAGCTGTGCGAGTTTATCCGGTTCAAGCCAGATGCGCATGCTGAAATCGTCCGCACGGGTGAAGACGTCGCCGACTCCCGGAACGCGCAGCAGCGCGTCCCTCACAAAAATATTCGTGTAATTATCGATGAACGTCACGCCATGCGTTCCGTTCGGGGAGAACATCGCGACGAGAAGAAGGATGCTCGGACTTCGCTTTCTCGTCGTAATGCCGAGACGTTTCACGTCGTCGGGAAGCTGCGGCGTCGCAATGCCTACTCTGTTCTGAATGTCGAGCGCGGCGATATTCGGGTCGGTGCCGACGTTCAGCGTCACGTTGATCGTGCTTCGTCCGTCGCTCGTGCTGTTCCCCTGCATGTAGGCCATCCCCGGCGTGCCGTTGACTTGCGACTCGATGGGAGTTGTGACGGTCTGTTCGACTGTCTGGGCGTCCGCGCCGTTGTACACACCCGTGATCTGAACCGTAGGCGGAGTGATATCCGGATACTGGCTGATGGGAAGTTTAAAAAGTGCGAGGACGCCGTTCAGGACAATGACGATCGAAACGACGATCGCCGTAATGGGCCTCTTGATGAAAAGATCTGCTATCATGATGCTTCCTGTTGGGAGGTCATTTACCTGGAGTCAATGCAATGGGGGCATTATCACGAAGTTTCTGCACACCTTCAGTCACCACTTGCTGCCCGGCCTGCAATCCGTCTTTCACAATGACCATGTCGCCGATGCGCATTCCGAGGAGAACTTTCTGCTGGGAGACCTTTCCGCTATTGACAACATAGACAAAGTACTCTCCCATCTGTTCGACGACGGCTTTGAAGGGGATGAGGATGCTTTCGCTCGAACTGTTCGCTTGAACTCTGAGGTCGCATGTGAGACCCGCCCGCAGCACGTTTTTTGTGTTCGGAAAAACGACGCGGATCCGGATCGTTCCCGTCTGCGGGTCGACGGCGCGGTCCATCACACTCAAGCGACCAAAATACGGATACGTCGTCTGGTCGGGAAGAATGATCGTAAAGGTCGAATCGTTTTCGCTCTCCCCTTCGCTCAACATCTTGCTGAATCTGCCGATCTGTTTTTCATCGACAGAGCAATCGACGGCCATCGGGTCGTCCGAAGAAAGCGTATTAAGAAGCGTTTGCCCTGCCGCCACCGACGACCCAAGTTTCACGGATGAAATGCCGATCGTGCCGTCGAACGGAGCGACGATGACCGAGTAACGGAGGTTCGTTTCAACATTTTTCACGTTGGCCTCGACAGCCTGAACCTGCATTTTTGCCGATTGCAGATCGGCCTGGGCGTGGTCGAGCGTTTGCCTTGCGACCGCGTCGCTTTTCGCGAGGTCTTTGTAACGATTGGCGTCTTGCTGGGCTTTGGCGAGATTCGCTTTTGCCACATTGAGGTTTGCGCGCGCCTGGTCGTAAGCGGCCTTGTACTGCTGTTGGTCGATGGAATAAAGCTTCGCCCCTTTTTTAATATGCTGACCGTCCTTAAAATAAATATCGGTCACATACCCGGACACTTCGGACCTCAGCTCGACCTGGTTCAACGGGGTGACTGTTGCGGGATAATCATCATAGTATGCGGCCTTCGCCTGCTTCACTTCGACCGCGGTCACCGGTACGGGAGGAGGGGCTTTTTGCTCTGCTCCCTTATTTTGACTGCAGCCGGCAAGGAAGATCGACACCGACAGCGCAATAAATGCGAAAAATCTGTTTTGGCTCATAGTGAAAAATTGTTCCTTCTTTTGTACCTGAATACCTTTTGTCCTTCAGACCGAGTTTTTTCTAATACCGCAGACTTCCCAGTGCTCGCTGAACATCGAGCTTGCTGCTGAGCAATTCATACAGCGCGTTGGTCCGGTTGATCTGTGCCGCACGCAGATCCGTTTCGGCAGTGATGACTTCCAAATACGTCTTCGTCCCGGCTTTGTATTGAAGCTCCACGGTCTGGTAGACGTCTCTGGCAAGGTCGAGGTTCTCTTTTAATACTCTGTAATTATTGAGGTTGCTTTTGTAATCTGAGAGAGCCTGCACATATTCCGCGTTCATCGCATTCTTGAGCGAAAGAATATCATAATCGAAACGGTCGAGCTCCAATCGCGCGGCGCTGATCTCTTCGAGGCGTTTCCCACCCTGGAAGATCGGGAACGAAAGCTGCAGGTTGAAATACGAGCTGGGGTATTTCTTCGCATAGAGCTGTGAATACTCCTCGCTGAAAAAATTGAGGCTGTAGTTGCCGTACAGCGTTAAGGTGGGAAGGAAACTCCATTCCTCATAGTTCAGGTCTGCCTCCTGAAGCTTTCTTTCCGTTTGCAGAAGTTGAAATTCGATCCTGTTCTCATAGTGGATCGATTGCACCGTATCGAGAATGGATTCCCGTTCCATTTGCGCATCGTCGGATGCGAGGGCGAGCGGCGTGTCGGGCGGACACCCCATCTGTTCCTTTAATAAGGCATAGCGCGCCTTGAGCAGATCTTCATTCTGTTTCCTCTCGGCTTTTGCGTTGTTCAACGAAATGGTCGCGCGCTGATAATCGGTCTTGTCGGCAATGCCCCCCTTGTAACGATCATATGCCTCCTGAAAACTCCTCGTGAGACGGACAATATCTTCGTTCAACACTTCAATATCTTTCTGCGTGACAAGTACGGCATAGAATGCCTTGCTGACGTCGACCGCTACCTCAATTTTATTGCCCGCCGTCTGCTGCGTCATCTCTCTGCGAACATCACTCGCCGTACTGCTCGCGAACAAAACGTCTCTGTTAAAAATGGTCTGAGAGAGGATCACTTGTCCTGCCGAGGCGTCGCGGCTGCCGACCGCGATCGGAGGCAGTCCTACGCCAACGGACCATGGGAGTTGCGGGTCGTGCTGGATGTTAGCGCTGAAGCTCAATTGAGGATACCAGTCGGCAATCTTGCTGCTGATCAATCGCTCCGTGATCTCTTCATCGAGGAGAGATTTTTTCACCGACGGTTGGTGCGAAAGCGCATAGTCGACGCAGGCACGAAGGGTGACCGTTCCCGAAAGGGAATCGTTTCCCGGTTTCGTTTGCAGACGCGCTTGTGAAGAGAGGGTCAAGAGGAGAAAAATAAAGGAAAAATATCTCAATCGAATTTTTCCTGTACCGTGTCCGGATTTTTCCCGCGCATCTCCTGCAGCAAAATCAGTACTCATGAACAGTTTGGTTAAAATATTTTTCTTTCGGTAAAAAAACGAGGCATTCCCTCTAACGCTAATTTTGATCCGGGGTCGAAAGCGGCTGGAGAATCCGCAAAACGCCGGCAAACCACGAAGGAGCAGCCCGGAGATCAACCCTCTTCAACCACATCGCCCGATCCTTCGCGTTGCTATTTCATGTCGTCACGGCGATTCGGAATTTACTCATTTAGAGGTGAAATTAGGGGGGATACCGGCAAAATATCCATCCAGAATTGAGTAAAGATGCAAAAACTCTGCTGAATTAACAAGAGAATTAGTCTAAAGGTTTCGTCAATTGGGAATATTCTGAAGGATCGGTGAAAAAATAATCGCACAATTGGACGGCATGAGGTTTTTGAATTCGGGCTGATGTTGCAGAAATTTCTTTCCTTTCAATGCCTATTTGTCACGATACGATCCGCATATCGCAGACATGCCGCCAGCTTATGATCACATTTTACACCTGTTTCATTCAATGCGCTTTTCTTTATCAAAATCTTTGCTTAAATTTTTCACCACCGTGTAAATATAACGCCGTCTGTTTGACTCGATATGAGTTTTAAAGCGACATACGTCCATACAAATCTCATCGCCCATGATTGGCAGAGACTTGCCAATTTCTATATAAATGTTTTTGGGTGCACGCCGGTCCCGCCGGAACGGCACTTCGAAGGAAAAGAGCTTGAACGCGGAACAGGAGTCAACGGAGCTCGACTCGACGGCGTCCATCTTCGTTTGCAGGGATATAGCAACGACGGACCGACCCTCGAAATTTTCAGTTACAGCCCGCTGGAGGCACGGGCGAGCGTGGCCGTCAACCGTCCGGGGTTCGGGCATATAGCGTTTCTCGTCGACAACGTGAGACAAGCGCGTGAGGAAACGCTCCAGAGAGGCGGTCACACTGTGGGAGAAATCGTTACGCTCCAAATTTCAACGGGGAAAAAAGTGACATGGTGCTATGTCACAGACCCCGAGGGGAACGTGGTCGAACTTCAATCATGGTCGGAGTAAATTTTGCTTTAACATTTTATCGAACAAAGGAGCCGTATGATAAAAATAAATGTTATGGCCGTTTTCCTGTTCATTATCCTTCCCTGCGCGAGAATTATTGCGCAAGAGACGGATTCGACAAAAGCGGAGAAAGATACGTCCGAGATGTTCAGCCCTTTCCGCGACCCAGCAAGCGATGTCCACAATGCAGTCGTCGAGGCGAAGCGCGATGGAAAACGAATCATTCTTGATGTCGGAGGAGAATGGTGCAAGTGGTGCCACTACCTTGATAGATTTTTCAAGCAGAATAAAGATGTCGCCGATTTCCTTCACAAAAATTTTGTCTACGTGAAGATAAATTATAGCAAAGAAAACGAAAATACGAAGTTCCTCTCGCAATACCCGAAGATCCCCGGCTATCCCCATTTTTTTGTGCTCGAAAGCGACGGCACGTTTCTCTATTCACAGGGGACTGGAGAACTGGAATCAGGCCAGGGCCACGACCATGACAAAGTGTTGGCCTTCCTTAAAAAATGGGCCCCCTCCCACTGACCGGATTTGGAAAGTCTGCGAAAAAGATGTATTTTGGGTGCGCTGCCTGCACTAATGCCCTCAGAATCTTCTCCCTTCTGAAGTTCTTATGCAGGAAGGAACCTGTTTAAGAACCCCTCTCATCACAAAGGAGTCACCTATGAAGCAATTGTCGCTGTTATTTCTCTGTCTTGTCGTACTCCCGCCATGGCTCGATGCCCAAACGGATTCGACGTTAAAAACAGAGAGGGATAAAGTCAGCTACATTATCGGTACCGATATCGGAAAAAATTTAAAGAAACAAGGAATAGAGGTTGACCCGGAATTGATGTTCAAAGGGTTTAAAGACGGCTATTCGGACAACAAACTTCTTCTCTCCGATTCCGCCATCCAGGAATGTATGACGTCATTTCAGCAGGAAATGATGGCAAAACAATCGGAAGTGAGCGCAAAGCTTGCGGAAAAAAATAAGGCGGATGGGGAAGCTTTTTTAGCAGCAAACAAAAAACGGGACAGTGTCGTTACGCTCCCCAGCGGCCTGCAATACAAAATTCTTGTGAAGGGGAAAGGAAAGTCTCCTAAGCTCGAAGATACGGTCACGGCTCATTACCGCGGCATGTTGATCGACGGTACGGAATTTGACAATTCGTACAAACGCGGCGAACCGCTAACGATCCCCGTCAACGGGGTAATCCCCGGATGGACCGAAGCGCTGCAGCATATGACTGTCGGGTCAAAGTGGCAACTGTTTATCCCTTCGGAGCTTGCATACGGCGAACGAGGAGCGGGCCAAATCATCGGACCGAACGCAACGTTGATCTTTGATGTAGAGTTACTCTCGATAAAATAAAGTAGCCTTAACCATCAAGAGTGCCTATAATTTCCGGCGTTCGATTTCTAAATTAAAAAACCGCCCCCGATCTTCTTGAGGGCGGTTTTTTTTTGCACTGCGATGTCTCTTAGAAGTAGTACTTTAACCCTAGTTGGAAGCTGTACACATCCGTGAGTGTCGCATTGTTGTCAAATGTATGGTCCATCAGCTGGCCGTTGATCACGCGCATGACAAATTGCGATTGACCGGAAGCCGTGACAGGTCCACCCTGCGCCGCTGACGGAACAGTCAACGGCTGCAGACTAGCAAAATGCTGGGCTTGGCCCCAGTTCTTGTTGAGAAGGTTGCCGAAGTTCAGGATGTCTAAGCGAACTTCAAAGTTCTGTCTTTTTTCGAACACATCGGTAAAGATCGATTGCACGACGCTGAGGTCGACACGGGATACCATCGGGAGAAACGCGCCGCCCCGTTCCGCATACTCGCCGCGACGGGTTTTTAAATACGAATCCTGGCTGATGTATTTATCCCAGGCAGCGGCCTGCTGTGCCGCGGTGAACGTGACACCGCCGACGGTTTCAGGAACGAAGTTCATCTCAGATTGATTTCGAGGAACATAGATGAGGTCGTTCCCCGCGACGCCATCGCCATTCATGTCGCCGCTGTAGGTGTAGCTTCCGTTGCCGAAGGTATAGTTATCCCAGAACGCTGAGAACGTTGTCGCTCCCATATTAAGATATTCGGCTCGGTACGACAATGAGGTAAAGAATCTCTTTCCGGGTGATGTCGGTGAATACCCAACAGGCGCGTTGTTTGCATTTCCCGGAACCGGGTTCGCGCTCCACGAACCGTATGCGATCGAGCCGGGGTCGACGGTATTCTTCGCAACGCCATAGTTGTAGGCCATCTTGCCGTAGAATCCATCGGCGAGCGGGCGCTCAAGCGAGGCGGACAAGGAGTAATTGTATCCTTTGTTCTCGTTCTTAATGACGGTCGCATCCTGCACGTTCTGATTTATTCTCGTGACGTTTGTTCCCGCTACTGCGACCCACCGCACGCGATCATCCGGACCCGTAAACGCAGAGTTCGGCGCCGCTTCGTTTGCGTTGATGTAATAGACCCCGTTCACTTCTTTTCCATAGATCCCTTCTGCTGTACCAACGAGGCCAAAAGGCAGCTTTTGGTCAACAGCGAGATCGGACCTCCACTGTTGAGGAAACTTGAAGTTCGGGTCGGTCAAAGCCAATTCATACGTCGCTGCCGGCGCTCCTGTGACGTTCGTCGGCTTGTACGCGTCTGGATTGGGATTGAAATGATAATTTGCCGCAGCCGCTGCCGACGCTGAAAGGAATCCGGTTAAAACTCCGGTGTTGCCGATCTGATTGGAGATCCAGACATACGCAGGCTTACCCGTAAAAATTCCCGTTCCGCCGCGCACCTGAGTCGACCGGTCGCTAAAAACATCATAGTTGAACCCGAGACGGGGTGAGAAAAGAACGCTTGCATCCGGCAGCTTTGCGCTGTTGTACTTGACCGGATTGCCGTTCTCATCCATAAATGTAAGGCCGTCTGCGTTCGCGTTGTCAAACCCCGTTGCGCCGAAACTCGGGATATCGAATCGCAATCCGAGTGTCACCTTCAAATCTTTGTTGACCTGATATTCATCCTGCCCGTACACTCCCCAATAGTACACATCCAACGGCTGAATGGGCTCGGTCTGGCCGGGAATATTATTATACCGTACTTGGAACAATGTGGGGGATGCATTTGAAGTCGTTCCGTTGAGATATGCGTTTGCATCGGTATAAAAGTCCGCCAGAGAGTTGTAAACATACGCGCTCTGCTCGCCGGGGAAGAAGACGTTTTTCGAGTGATATTTTTCGCCGGAGAAACCGAACGTGAGGACATGCTGCCCAAGATCGATCGTGAAGTTGTCCTGAAGTTGGTAACTCCAATAGTAGAGCTTGTTGTCCGG
>DATJXA010000123.1:0-30231 GCA_035500675.1 Bacteroidota bacterium
TCATTCTCTCTTTCCGAACCGATTTTGGAATAACGACCACTCCTCTTTGTGTCAGCCACCGCAAAATTACTTGAGCAACAGTTTTGCTGTATTTTCCACTGAGTGAAAGCAGTAATTCATTTTTGAAAATGTTGTTTTTCCCTTCCGCAAACGGGCCCCACGATTGAATTTGAACATTGTTTTCTTTTAAGAATTTTTGTGTGTCAACTTGCTGACAGAAAGGATGTGTTTCGATCTGATTTATTGCGGGGATCACTTTGTTATGGATAATTAAGTCCATGATCCGATCAGGTTGAAAGTTGGCAACACCTATTGCCTTGATGCTGCCTTCCCGATACATGTCTTCCATCGCACGCCATTCACCATACACATCGCCATACGGTTGATGGATCAAATACAGGTCCAGATAATCCAACTGCAATCTCTTCAACGAATTTTCAACCCCTTTTGTAGCGCCCTCATAACCGTCTTTTTGAATAAAAAGTTTTGTTGTAATAAATAGATCTTTTCTTGCCACTCCGCTTCTTTTGATTGCTTTGCCAACCGCTTCTTCATTGAGATATGATGATGCTGTATCGATCAAACGATAACCCGATTGTATAGCGTCAACAACACATCGTTCACATTCTTCGGCATCTTTGATCTGAAAAACACCAAACCCTAAGATGGGCATTTCCAGGCCGTTGTTTAATTGGACTTTTTGCATGATGCTCCTTTTGATTCACTTACTCCGATGTAACTTCATTCAAACATCGTATTGCATTCAACGCCCTTGGGTATCCTATGTAAGGCAATAACTGTGTAACGACACTCAGCAGGATCTCATTTCTGTTGCCAACATTCAAGTTGCCCTCGACATGCCCTTTCACCTGTGGCTCGGCTCCGCCCAACGATATGAGCATCGCAAACGTGAGCAGCTCTCTTGTTCTAATGTCCAGTCCGTTTCTCGTGTAGTAATCGCCAAAACAATTTGCCGTTAAGTATTTTTGGATATGAAGCTGATCTTTGGGAGACTCGTCGTACATTTTTTCAGTTGTGTCGCGAAAGATTCGTTTCCGTAAACTCAATCCCTTTTCGTGTCGTGTTTCACGTGAAGTGGTGGACTGACCATCCAACGGCAGCCGCATCCCTTTGCTCTTTAGTATGTCATTCGTGGCATGAATGAAATCCAATACTTTTGCAATGCCGACATACGGCACAGACTGGTAGAGTATTTCCTTGATTTCAACGGGCGTTACCCCAACATTGAGAGAGGCGCCAAGCATCACTTTGTATTCGCTTAACGCCTGACTTGCGATAGTAGACGCCAGAATCATCATCACCCTTGTCTTTGCAGTCAAGCGTCCGTAGCTGATGACTTCATCAAAAGCGAAGTTGTCAAAGATCTCGACCAGCTCCGGGTCTGTCTCTTGAAGCGTTGACTTGTGGTTGGGGAACAACTCTTCGTGGTTTTTGATTGCAGCTTTTGTCAGATTCATTTTCTTGTGTTGGATTGTGCTGGATGAACGCTCGAATATTCCTTGTCCGTTACCGGCGACAGCCATTCGACAGCGCCACTTTTGGAGTTGTTGGTGACGACAATATGGGTGAAACTGCTGTCGCGTGCGGCGCCGTGCCAGTGTTCGACTTGAGACGGGATGACGACAACATCGCCTTTCTTTAGCAATCGTGCCGGCTTCCCTTTTTCCTGGTAAAAGCCCTTGCCGTCGGTGACGAGCAAAATCTGCCCTGCAGGATGTTTGTGCCAGTTGTTTCTGCAGCCCGGCTCGAACACGACATTCCCTATCGCATAGTTTCCCGTCTCATCCTGCGGAACTAGAATATTTACCCATGCAGTTCCAGTGAAATAATTAGGAGATGCGGGGTCGCCTTTCGCGAAGATGGCATTTTGATTTTTTATAGTTTTCATGCTGGTTCTCTATATTTATAGTCCAGTTCTTTTTTCCAATGCTTCCGGATAGCGGTTGCCCGCGACGTCGATCTTTTCGAGGGCCTCGTTAATATCGCTCAGTTCTTCTGAATTCAGCGCGATATTCGCCGCTCCGATGTTTTCCTCAAGCCGATGCAGTTTTGTTGTTCCCGGAATAGGAACGATCCACGGCTTTTGCGCAAGCAGCCACGCAAGGGAAATTTGTGCCGGCGTTGCCTTCTTTTCGTTTGCGATGCTGCCGAGCAGATCGACCAACGCTTGATTTGCTTTTCGATTTTCAGCTGTGAAGCGCGGGACAACATTACGGAAGTCCGACTTATCGAACGTCGTTTTCTCGTCGATCTTTCCCGTGAGGAAACCCTTTCCGAGTGGGCTGAACGGAACAAAGCCGATCCCAAGTTCTTCGAGTGTCGGTATCACCTCCTGTTCGGGTTTTCTCCACCAGAGAGAGTATTCACTCTGGAGCGCCGTCACAGATTGTACGGCGTGCGCTCTCCGAATTGTTTTAACCCCGGCCTCCGACATTCCGAAGTGCTTCACTTTTCCTTCCCGAATGAGATCTTTTACCGTGCCGGCCACGTCTTCAATTGGTGTGTTCGTGTCGACTCGGTGTTGGTAGAACAGATCGATCGCATCGATCTTGAGCCGTTTCAGCGAGGCTTCGGCAACCTGCCTGATATGAGCCGGTTGACTGTCCTGGCCTGTGTTCTCTCCCTTAGGTCCATATTTGAAACCGAACTTGGTGGCTATCACCACTTTTCCACGAAAGGGAGCGAGGGCTTCGCCGACAAGCTCTTCGTTTGTGAACGGGCCGTACGCTTCGGCGGTGTCAAAGAAGGTAACTCCCTTTTCGACAGCCGAGCGAATTAATGAAATCATCTCTTTCTTGTCCGGGACAGGGCCATACGCAAAACTCATTCCCATACAGCCCAATCCGAGAGCAGACACTTCAAGGTCACTGCTTCCAAGTTTACGCTTCTTCATCGTTTCTCCTTTCGACGATTTTTCACTTCTCGTTCTTTCAAGCCTCAATTTACTAAAACAAATATAGAAATTGCCGAACAGAGCAACTATCACAGTGCTCCCGAATAATTGCCTAATCCTCCTAATGAGTGGAGTTTTATGCTATTATTGGTTATCATAAATCAAACACGGGAGTGAACCATGATGAAAACAACCGGAACAGATCTAACAAAAGGCCTCCTCGTAGCAGCTTTGAAATACTGCAAAGGTGCTGGGACGCATCCGACGCCACTGCCGGAGCTCTCGGTGATCAGACGAGATAAAAGAACCGACGCTACACCCGGAATGTACACCCCGGTCGTCTGCTTTGTTTTGCAGGGTGAGAAGGATGTATGGAGTGGCAATAAGGTGTATCGCTATAATCCAACAAACTATCTGGTCAGTTGTATGGATATTCCTGCCACAGCACAGGTCGTGGCAGCATCGTCAAAGCAGCCTTTCATTTGCTTAAAACTTGAACTTCAGCCCTCGATAGTCTACGACATTTTGCAGGAAGGATCTCTCCCCGAGATTCGAAGGGAAGAACCGGAGGGAGGATTTTTTGTGGAGAAGGTGACCGCGGACCTGGCGGATGCATTTGCCCGATTGATGAGGACGTTAGAGAATAAGAATGACCTAAAAGTCCTCGCTCCTTCCATCATACATGAGATTCATTACCGTTTGATGAGTTCTCGGTACGGCGCGAAGATCCGACAGTTAGGCGTAGTAGGGAGCAAGACCCAGAGGATAGGAAAAGTGGTAGACCATCTTAAGAAAGAATACGCGACCTCCCTAAAGGTTGCCACACTGGCGCGAATGGCGAACATGAGCCCATCGTCTTTTCATCTCCATTTTCGCCAAGTCACAAGCATGAGCCCGTTGCAATATCAAAAACAGATCCGGCTTCAGGAAGCCCGCCGTCTGCTGAGCATTGAAACTCTCGATGCAGCGAGCGTTGCCTTCAAGGTTGGATACGAAAGCCCGTCCCAGTTTAGCCGCGAGTACAGGAGACTTTTTGGGCAGCCGCCGATGCGCGATATGGATCATCTACGGATCACTGTCCCCGCTCAAGACTAAAAGGCAGACTGGAAAGAAATAATAAAACCGGATGGTGAATACAATTCACACATCCGGTCTGATCGCTCCGCGAGTAGGGCTCGAATCCCGATAGTATCGGGACAGGCTCTACCATTACAGGCGGTGGGCTCTCAGCCAGAGACGGCCGCTTCTAGTCTTCATTGTTCCTCGCGGTTCATTGCTTCAGCGCGCGTGGCAACTTCCTCTGTGTAGATCAACCTCATCGGAAGATAATGCTTTGTGGAAATCACTTCCCCTGCATTGCGCTGCGCAATCCGGCATTCTAGATCCTCAGTTTGGCCGATATACAAGCGATCGTGTTGTTGGGAATAGAGAATGTATACAATGTGTGGTATAAACGAAAAATCCCGATCTGTGGGGATCGGGATTTTGCTCCGCGAGTAGGGCTCGAACCTACAACCCTGCGGTTAACAGCCGCATGCTCTACCATTGAGCTATCGCGGAATGGAGCAGAGATTGAATAAACAAAATATATCCAAATCGTGACGGAAAGTCAAGGTGACCGGCATTGACCCAAAAATGAAGAATTTGCAGTCGCTAACGCCATTTTTCCGTTTTCTTGACACCCCCTCTATTTTTATTTATATTGACTCCAGAATATGCAATGAAACCTCTACAGGGAGATGCGTGTTCTAAGAGATGCAGCGTTTGTTTTCATAACAAAAAGGAATATCAATGGAAGGAAATTTCTCCAACCGAGTTCAAGATGTTATCCGGCTGAGTCGCGAAGAAGCGTTGCGGCTCGGGCACGATTATATCGGGACAGAACATTTGTTGCTCGGCATTATCCGCGAAGGAGAAGGCATTGCGGTGAAAATACTCCGCAATCTGGGATGCGACTTGTACAAATTGAAGAAGGCGATCGAGGATACGGTGAGAACGTCGGGGGGGACCCTGACCATCGGGAACATCCCGCTTACGAAGCAGGCGGAGAAAGTCCTTAAGATCACGTACTTGGAAGCCAAGCTCTATAAATCGGACGTCATCGGCACAGAACATTTATTGTTATCGCTTCTCCGCGACGACGATAATATCGCGGCGCAGATCATGCATCAATTCAACGTCCACTACGACGTAGTGCGGAACGAATTGGACAATATTATCAGCGGCAAACCGTCGGCGCCGCCGCAAGCGCATCAGGCAACGGAGAAAAAGCAGGAAAAATCTAAGACGCCCGTCCTCGATAATTTCGGCCGCGACCTCACGAAGCTCGCCGCAGAAGCGAAACTCGACCCCGTCGTCGGACGCGAAAAGGAAATTGAGCGGGTGGCGCAAGTCTTAAGCCGCAGGAAGAAAAACAATCCGGTGCTTATCGGAGAACCCGGCGTTGGCAAGACTGCCATTGCCGAAGGTCTTGCCAATCGCATCATCCAGAAGAAGGTCTCTCGCGTTCTTCATGATAAAAGAGTCGTGACCCTCGACCTTGCCGCGCTTGTTGCCGGGACGAAATACCGCGGCCAGTTCGAAGAGCGGATGAAAGCGGTGATGAACGAGCTGGAAAAGGCGAAAGATGTCATTCTGTTCATCGACGAACTCCACACGATCGTAGGCGCAGGAGGGGCATCGGGGTCCCTCGATGCGTCGAACATGTTCAAGCCGGCTCTCTCGCGCGGAGAACTGCAATGCATCGGGGCGACGACGCTTGACGAGTACCGCCAGTATATAGAGAAGGACGGCGCGCTCGACCGAAGGTTCCAGAAGATCATGGTCGACCCGACAACGGTCGATGAGACGATCCAAATTCTTAAGAACATCAAGCACAAGTATGAAGAACATCACGGCGTGCGTTACTCCGATGAGGCTATTATATCGGCGGTGAAGCTGAGCGACCGCTATATTACCGACCGGAATCTCCCCGATAAAGCCATCGACGTGATGGACGAAGCGGGCGCGCGCGTGCATCTCGCCAATATCGTCGTGCCGAAGGAAATTCTGCATCTCGAAGAAGAGATCGAAAAGATCAAACAGTCGAAGAACCAGGTCGTCAAGAACCAAAACTTCGAGGAAGCAGCGAGACTGCGCGACCTTGAAAAGAAATTATTGAGCGACCTTGAGATCGCAAAACGCGAATGGGAATTGAAAGCGCAGGATACTGTTTACCAGGTGAGCGAAGAGAATGTCTCCGACGTCGTCGCGATGATGACGGGAATACCGGTGAACAAGATCGCAGAATCGGAATCGGCGAAGCTCCTCAAGATGGATACTGTCCTCCGTTCTCAAATTATCGGACAGGACGAGGCGCTCACAAAGCTGACGAAGGCGATCCGCCGGACGCGGGCAGGGTTGAAAGATCCGCGGCGTCCTATCGGCTCGTTCATTTTTCTCGGCCCGACGGGAGTCGGCAAGACCGAAATGGCAAAAGCTCTTGCCCGGTATCTGTTTGATTCCGAAGATGCCCTTATTCGCATCGACATGAGCGAATACATGGAGAAATTTTCCGTGTCGCGTCTTGTCGGCGCGCCTCCTGGATATGTCGGCTATGAAGAGGGCGGACAGTTGACGGAAAAAGTGCGGAGAAAACCGTACGCCGTGGTCCTGCTCGACGAGATCGAGAAAGCGCACCCCGACGTGTTCAACATCCTGCTGCAGGTCCTCGACGACGGCATCCTTACGGACAGTCTCGGTCGGAGGGTCGATTTTAAGAACACAATCCTTATTATGACCTCAAACATCGGCGCGCGCGATATCAAGTCGAGCGGCGGGTTCGGGTTCGGAGACAACAGCGTTCAGGATAAATACAAGGCGATGAAAAATACGATCGAGGACGCTTTGAAACGCGTCTTCAACCCGGAATTTCTCAACCGCGTCGACGATACAATTGTTTTCCACGGCCTGGAAAAAACGCACATCCTTCAAATCATCGACATCGCCACGAAAGACCTTTTCAAACGGATGAGCTCGATGAACATCACCATCGAACTCAACAAGCAGGCGAAAGAATTCCTGGCGGAGAAAGGGTTCGACCCGGCATTCGGCGCGCGTCCCTTGCGGCGAGCTCTTCAGAAATATGTGGAGGACCCGGTGTCCGAGGAAATCCTGAAAGGGAAGTTCGGCGACGGAAGCAAGATCAAGGTCAAATTCAACAAGAAGACCGAAGAACTGAAATTCGTCGACGCCAACAAGAATCGGAAAAAGGACGAACCGAAAGAAGAAGAGAAAAAAGCGGACGTTGCGTAAACTGTTCGCGATGTACGGATAACGAAGAACATCGGTAAAATATTAAAGCGCCCAACCTTCGATTGAAAGTTGGGCGCTCTTTTTTTCCATTAGTCCAGAACGATAACCAGATACTTCTCCCGCCAGAACGTCTTGGGTTGTTTGATCATCACGTATCCTTCGTGATCTCCCATCTGGGCAAGCTGAAACGACCCGGCGCGCCGCTTCGGCAGGATCTCTGCAACTTTTCCGTCCACACGGATAGCCGGATTTTGCGTCAAGTCGATCTGTTGAAATTCGGACGAATCAGCGTCTGCCGCAAGAACCGTTGTGGAACCAAGGAGTCCCCACAGAAACCCTCCTTCTTCAGAGATGATCCCTTTTTCTTTGAGTTCATCCTTGCTTCCGACGACATAATAGACAGTATTCATGCGGTTCTTTTGACCCGTGATCGTCGCCTCATTTGCTTCAATCGTTGCGTCTTTTTCTCCGATCTCCCGCGTTTTA
This sequence comes from Bacteroidota bacterium, assembly GCA_035500675.1. Classification (GTDB taxonomy): domain Bacteria; phylum Bacteroidota; class Ignavibacteria; order UBA10030; family UBA8401; genus JAGVPT01. The sequence goes on from DATJXA010000123.1 coordinate 7,694, forward strand.
TCGGCGATCGTCCATTCGAGGTTCTTTACTTGCGATTCCAATGAAGCGATCGACTGCTCCCTCTGAGCGACGGACGTTTTGAGATTCTCGACCAACGCCTCAAGGCTTCCATACTTCACGCTGGAGTGGTGCAGCTCTGTCTGCAAGCCGGCAATTCTTCTGCGGTTTTTTTTCAGGTTGATATCCACCGCATGAAGTTCGTCGAGCACGGCTTGGCGAACCTGCTCGCGAGTGAGTCTCGGTTTGCCCTCCGCATCCTTTGCGTTCCGGGTAAGCCTCACCTCTTTCGATTTTGCGTGCTCAAGGTCGATATAAATCTGGTTCACCGATTCCATGATTTGATCGATGTATTTATCCCGCGAGGCGATATCGCTTCGCAGAAGAGTTGCTTCAGCCGTCATATCGGCATAGTCTTTTTTCAGCTCCTTTTTTTCGGCATCCTCGCATCCAGCGAAAATTGTCATTGCAAGAATGACCGCCACAACAAAAAATGTTTTCGTTCTCATAAATACAACCCTCCTCACGTTAATGTTGTGTGTAAAAAGTGTGAATTAGGGGTTTCGTCCGCCCTCGGTCGAATCATTCGCCGCTGATACTCAAGGCAGCTCCTTTCACTGTGCAGCAATAAATGTTTCAGAGCTCGAGGGTGTACCAATTCAACATTGTTTCGAAAACCATTTGTTCCTCCCTTTCGTCAAACGGGTTTTGCAAAGGGACACAATGGCAGGTCATTGTCGTGTGTGTGGGGAATATTTACACAGATGAATTCAGAATGAGGTTGAAGCGAAGGCGTTTTTAATCAACTATGTCGTTTGGAAATATTTTGTGGACAATGACGAGTGACGCAAAAATTCGTGCCCTGCGTCACTCTCAAATAATATTAAAAGATATCGATTGTGAAGATGGAGAGGTTTAATGATCGCACGCAGCGGAAAGGTCGCTGGAAAGAAAACGCTATGAGAGGGAGGACGGTCGGGTCAAAAAGGTCGGATTGGAAAATTTTCTTCCGCTATTTTGTCTTCAGTTGTCGGTAGAAAGCAATGAGGTCTGTGCTCACCGGCGTGCCGCCGAGTTGGCGGATCAATGAAGTGATCTGTCCGCGGTGGTACGTTCCATGGTTGACAAGATGCTGCAAGGTGTGCCATCGGAGGTTGGAGATAGACTTCCCATCCGACGTGACGAAGGAGAATGTCTCCACCAATCGTTCTTCGGTCAACGATGAGATGTACGCAAGCATCCCATTCTCAACTTCGAGCCACTTTGCTTTCACGTCAGCGTACTTCGGCAAGTCGTCGACCTTCAGAAATTTCGGGCTGGGGTTTCCCGTGAACCGCTGCAGCCAGACATTTTCAGCGGCGCACAGGTGGACGAGCGTGCCGTGTATCCCTTTGAAACTTGTTTTGAAGTCCTTGTAGAGGTCTTCCTCCGGCAGTGATTCAACCACTCCGAGCATTCTTGCCTTAGCCCAATAATTGAATTCGTATAAAAGTCGGATGTCTGCTAAATTCATCGGAATACTCCTTTTAAAATTCTGTTATGAGAATGTTACGCGGCAAAGAACGATAGCGGCCGCAACGATATAATGATAACGACATTGACGATGGCTATGACGATCACGGCAATGAACATCAGCAGCGAGCCCGAGGGGCCGTAATATTTGCGGCTTGGTAAAGGGTGGTCGCTCTCAAAAAGCCGGATCCTCGCTATGTGTCTATTCGCCTCGGCGTGGTCTTTCAAGCTGATGGAGAAAAAAATCAGGGTAAGAAGCGCGGCCCCGGTAATTAAAATCAAAAGAAATATCTGGCCGCCAAGGAGCGGCGGTGAGGTCTTCGACAAGCTCAGCGAAGAGCTAAAAAACCGCGCCATCAACAGACCGGCTTCAATGATCACAGCCGTTCTAAACCGGCTCCAGGTTAAATTGTCTTGATGACGGCAAAATTCACTGTCCTGCTTGTAGATCTCGATTTTGCGCTGTTCGAGTTGAGATGGAGTGTCGCTGTCGACATTTGCCTTTGCCATGGAGGAATTCCTTTCTTCCCGTCTAGTTTTTTTTATTGATCGCTCCCGGAGAGATTCGCTTTCAGCTTTGCCAAAAGCTTCAACGCTTCGAGCGGAGTCATCGAATCGATGTCGACCTTATTAAGTGCGGAACGGAGTTCATCGTCTTTCATCTCGAACATCGTCAGCTGTATTTTACCCGCATCTCCCGAGTTCGTTTTGTGTCCTGCCCCGCCTCGTATCTGTCGAGCATTTTTCGTATCGCCGGCGTTCCCCTCGAGGTTGGAGAGGATCGTTTTTGCCCGCTCGGTCAGTTCTTCCGGCAGCCCAGCCATTTTTGCAACTTGGATACCGTAGGAATGATCGGCAGTGCCGGGGGTCACGGTGTGGAGAAAGATCACTTTATCGGCATATTCTCGCACATCCACCTTGTAATTTTTGATGCGGGGAAACAATTCCGACAGCTCGTTCAGCTCGTGGTAGTGGGTCGCGAACAGCGTGCGCGCTCCGGTATGTTCGTGGAGATATTCGGTGAGCGCCCAGGCGATGCTGATGCCGTCGAAGGTGCTCGTCCCGCGGCCCACCTCATCGAGTAAGATAAGACTTCGCGCGGTCGCCCGGTTGACGATATTTGCAGCTTCGTGCATTTCGACAAGGAACGTGCTTTCTCCGGAAGCGATATTGTCGCTCGCTCCCACGCGGGTGAAAATATTGTCGACGAGACCCACTGTCGCTTTTTTCGCCGGCACAAAACTTCCGATCTGGGCGAGCAATACGATAAGACCGACCTGCCGAAGATACGAAGACTTGCCGCTCATATTCGGCCCGGTGATGATTAAAATTTGATTCTCTGTGGTGTCGAGAGAAACGGAGTTGGGAACATAATTTTCACCGGCAGGAAGAAGCGCTTCGATCACCGGATGACGTCCTCCTTCGATATGAAGCCGCGTCGAGTCGTCGACCTCCGGCTGGACATACTCGTTTTCGGCAGCCACCTCGGCGAGAGAAACAAGGCAGTCGAGCCGAGCGATCTGCTCCGCGTTCTGCTGAATGGCCGAAGCGTGCGAAGCGACTTCCAATCGCAGTTCATCAAAGAGTTTCGTTTCCAGCGCGAGGATCTTTTCTTCAGCGTGGAGGATCTTTTCTTCGTACTCCTTCAGCTCCGGCGTGATGAATCGCTCCGCGTTGGTCATCGTTTGCTTGCGGATGTAATCGGACGGGACCTTATCCTTGTGCGTATGTGTGATCTCGATATAGTACCCGAACACATTGTTGAAACCGATCTTCAACGAAGTTATGCCCGTTCGTTCGCGCTCTTTTTTTTGCATGCTGGCGACCCATTCTTTTGCAGAATGAGCAAGGGCGGTGAGGTCGTCGAGCTCGGCGTTGTATCCGCGCCGGATAACGCCGCCGTCGGCAAAATTCAGCGGCGGATTGTCGGCGATCGCTTTGGCGATAGCATCGATCAATGGAGCAAGTGGTTGAAGGCCGGCGTTGATCTCAGCGAACGCCGGTGCGTTCAATTCCGCAACGGCGGATTTCAACGCGGGGAGCCTTTGAAGGATCTGCTTCATCCCGATCATATCGCGTGGATTGGCCCTTCCGGTGGCGATCTTCGCGATGAGCCGTTCCACATCCCCGATCTCGGACAATTGCGCAATGATCTCTCTTCTCTGAGCGGGATGCTCCACCAGTAATTTAACGCCTTCCGAGCGCCATCGGATCCGCTCAAGATTTTTTAAGGGATGCGATATCCATTTTTTCAGAAGCCTTCCGCCCATCGGCGTGAGCGTCTTATCGAGGACGGAAAAAAGAGTTCCATCCGAAGTTCCTCCAAACGACGAAGTGATCTCGAGGTTGCGTTTAGTAGAGGGGTCGAGGATGATCGTATCGAGAATGTTGAGCGGGACTATCTTACGGATGTGGGCTAAATTTGCTTTCTGGGTCTCGTTAAGATAATGCATGATCGCGCCCGCAGCTGAAATGCCTATCGACATCGAATCGATACCGAATCCTTTGAGAGTCTGCGTTTTCAGATGACGGACGAGAGATTCATGCCCGTAATCGAATTGAAACACCCAATCATCGACAGTTGTCCACAAGCCGCTAAAGCTATCTCTTGTAAGGTGTTGGAGAGCTTCGCGGTCTCTCTTCTGCGCAATGATTTCCGACGGGGTGATGGAATTGATCTGTTGCGCCAGTTCGCGGAATGGGATCTCCGCCACAACGAATTCTCCGGTAGAAATATCGACAAAAGAAAATCCAATGACGTCGTCGCCGGTCGCGACGGCCGAGGGGAGAGCGATGGCAGCGAGATAGTTGTTCTGCTTCTGTTCGAGCACTTTGTCGGAGAAGGCAACCCCCGGTGTGACGACCTCGATGACATCCCGCTTGACGATCCCTTTTGCGAACTTTGGGTCTTCGAGTTGTTCGCAAACGGCAACCCGCAGTCCTGCCTTGAGCAATTTCGGAAGATATGTGTCGAGCGCATGATGGGGAAAGCCGGCAAGCGGCGTTTCGCCTGCTGCGCCGTTGCCGCGGCGAGTGAGCGTGATGCCGAGGACGCGCGAGGTCGTCTTCGCATCGTCGTCGAACGTCTCGAAGAAATCTCCCATCCGAAAGAGAAGAATTGTGTCCGGATACTTCGCTTTCACTTGCGCATATTGTTTCATCAGCGGTGTCGACATGGTGAGAAGGTAGGAAAAAAAGGACGGGGAAACAAGAACGCCGAACCCCGAACCCCGAACCCCGAACCCCTTCTTGTATCTTCATCAATAACTCGTTACATTTTACAGCCGCAGGTGCTCATCCCTATTACAAAAACTATGAATCAACGACAATTATATAAAACAATAGAGAATTTCGACAGTAAGAAATTCGATTCGACCGAAGAATTGCTAAAACATGTGCTGCACCAGATCGTGCAGAACGACAGCATCGAGATCCAGGGGGGAAGGGTGTGGAAGCTCAGTACCTCGCGCTACGCGTACGAGCTGATTGCACAGGTGGGAGCGGTAGAGAAGATCAAGCCGCATTTTTTGATCAAGGTGAACGAGTACTCAGTGTTCAAGACGCTTCCGAAGCACCGCACCGTTGTTGCGAAAGAAACGAACGCTTATCTGAAAAGCAGGGGCATATTCAAGTACTCCGCGACTGGAGTCGGCGACATCGTGAAAGTGAAAGGCGTCGACCTCTACCGGTACGTGATGTCGTTCAACACGGCGCTGACGCACGACCAGGTTGCGCCGACCCTCAACATCGTCGGCATCGCGGTGACGTCGATGTTGCGCAGCAGGCGCATCGAGAAAAAATCTGCCCAGCTCGAACAGGACCTCGATAAGGCTCGGGATATTCAGCGCAGCATTCTTCCCGAGCACGAACTCCGCTTTCACAACTATGAGATGTTCGGCGTTTCGATCGCGGACAAGATCGTAGGAGGAGATTTCTTCGATTACATCGTCAGCGACGAGAACGACCGTGTGAGCGTCGTGATCGGCGATGCAGCGAGCAAAGGCATTTCTGCGGCAGTCCAGGCGCTGTATGTCTCGGGCGCGCTCCGCATGGGAGCGTCGTACCAAACGAAAATTACGGCGTTGATACGCAGCATCAACACGCTTGTTCATAGGACGTTCAGCGACGACCGATTCCTCACGCTCTTTTTCGCCGAATTGATCGACGACAAACAGGGGCTGTGCGTCTACGTCAATGCGGGGCATCCGAGCCCGATCCTGTACCGATCAAAAACGGCCGCCACCGAGTCGCTAGGCTCGACCGGCAACATCATCGGCCCTTTTCCCGACCAAGTGTTTCGCAGCGAAGGAGTGATGGTTTCGAAAGGCGACATTCTTCTCCTTTATACGGACGGCGTCACCGAAGCGATGGACGCATCCGGCGCGCAGTATTCCGAAAAACGGCTGATCGAAAAACTCGTTGAGTTCAAACAGCAAAGCGCAAAAGATATCGCACGATTGATTCTTGAAGACGCACAAAAATTCAGTTCAAAGGGTAAGTATTCGGACGATAAGACCGTGGTCGTGATTAAGCGGGTGAAATGAAACGGTGGGGTTGTTCGTTTTACGTTCTACGTTCAGAGTTGGAGAGCGCAACGTTAAACGGCATTCTTGGGGATGGCATTTATAGATCGTTCATACCTTTTCGTCACCCCTGTCTGTTCAATTTTTAATTGCATTATTCCGCATGCGCGCTTCGCAAAAAAATCCTCCTGTTGCGAAAATTGCCCCGAAGACCGATGCGATCCATGGCGACGTTCGGATAGATAACTATTCTTGGCTCCGTGAGAAGAACAGCCCCGACGTCGTCTCCTACCTTGAAGCCGAAAATTCCTACACCGAATCTGTAATGAAGCCGACAGAGGCGCTGCAGGCGAAACTCTACAAAGAAATTCTCGACCGCACAAAACAGACCGACCTCAGCGTTCCGTATAAATTCGGCGACTACTGGTACTACACGAGAACGATTGAAGGAAATCAATACCCGATCTATTGCCGGAAGCGCGGCTCGATGAGCGCTGAGGAGGAGATCACTCTCGACCTCAATGCGCTGTCGGCCGGGCATAAATTCTTAGGCCTCGGGTTATACAAGATCAGCGATGACGGAAACCTTCTTGCGTACTCCCTCGATACGACCGGCTTCAGGCAATACCGATGCGCCATCAAGGACATTCGAACAGGAAAAATTTTACAGGATGAAATTGGGGACGTGGCCTCCGGCGAGTGGGCCGCGGATAATAAAACGTTTTTTTACGTCAAAGAGGACGAGGCAAAACGCCCATTCCGGCTCTACCGGCACGTCCTCGGCAAGACTGCCGACGAACTTCTCTTCGAGGAAAAAGACGAGCTGTATAGAATTTGGGTTGGCCGCTCGAGCGACTACAAATATATTTTTCTCAACTCGGAAAGTTCGATCACGAGCGAAGCGCATTATGTACCGAGCGACAGACCGGACGGACAGTTCATCCGACTTTTGGAAAGAGAAACCGGTCACGAGTACTCGGTGGACCATCGCGACGGGCTTTTCTATATTCGCACGAATAAAGGGGCAAAGAACTTTCGGCTTGTCACGGCGCCGGTGGCAGCCCCTCAACCGTCATACTGGAAAGAGCTGGTTCCTCATCGTCGGGATGTAGAACTCGAAGGGATTTCGCTTTTTAAAAATTATGCCGTCTTCAGCGAACGGCGCGAGGCTTTGAATTTTTTGCGCGTGTACGATTTCAGAACGGGCCATACGCGCGAAATCGAATTTCCCGAGCCGGTGTATTCTGCATTCCCAAGTCAGAATCCCGAGTTTGATACGACGAAGTTCCGCTACACCTATCAATCGTTTATCACTCCAAATTCGGTCTTTGAATACGATATGGAATCGGGCGAAAGCGTCCTTCTCAAGCAAACGGAGATTCTCGGTGGCTACGACCCCGGCGCATTCATCTCCGAGCGGACGTGGGCCAAAGCGCCGGACGGAGTTAAGGTTCCGGTTTCAATCGTCTATAAAAAGGGAATTAAACGAGACGGGTCGAACCCGATGCTTCTTTATGGATACGGGTCGTATGGAATTTCGATACCAGTGTTCTTTTCTATTCCGCGGCTGAGCCTTTTGGAGCGGGGAGTTGTCTATGCTCTTGCCCATATCCGTGGAGGAGGAGATTTGGGCGAGGAGTGGAGGGACGATGGAAAAATGATGAAGAAGAAGAATACTTTTACCGACTTCATCGCATGTGCAGAACATCTTATAAGAGAAAGATACACCTCCAAGGACCGACTGGCTATAGAAGGAGGGAGCGCCGGTGGCTTGCTCGTCGGAGCATGTCTCAACATGCGTCCCGATTTGTTCAAAGCAGCGCATCTCGCGGTTCCGTTTGTCGATGTGGTGAACACGATGCTCGATGCAACTCTTCCGCTTACCGTTGGGGAGTATCTCGAGTGGGGAAACCCGAACGTGAAGGAAGAATACGACTACATGAAATCGTACTGTCCGTACACGAATATCGAGGCGAAAAAATATCCCGACATTCTCATCACGGCGTCTCTCAACGACAGTCAGGTGATGTATTGGGAGCCGGCAAAGTATACGGCAAAATTGCGTTCGATGAAAACCGATTCGAATCTTCTGCTTCTCAAAACGAACATGGGCGCAGGGCATGGCGGCGCCTCGGGACGATACGACGCGTTTAAAGAGCAGGCGTTTGTGAATGCGTTTCTTTTATCAGAGTTTGGCATTTACGAATGACGATTGTCATTTTGTAAATATTAACTGTCGACCAAGCACCAAGCCCCCGTTTGATTCTATATTGCGGAATTTCTATATTCGTGCATAAATTTTTGGCCTGAATAACTTCACTCTCATCTCAGAGGAGTTCTTATGAAGTTCAAACTAGTTACTCTGTTTCTTTTCGTCGCCTTTTTAGGTGCCGCAAGCAAGAGCCATGCGGACCTGAAAAAGAGAATTGCGGTCTCGCGTTTTGCCGACCGCTCGGGTACTGGATACAATCATGTCGGCGACGGAGTTGCCGACATGTTAACAACCGCGCTGGTAAAATCTGGAAAGTTTGTCGTTATCGAACGGGCCGAGTTCGACAAGGTGTTGGATGAACAAAAACTCGGGCAAGCGGGAGTTGTGACGCCCGAATCGGCGCCGAAAGTCGGAAAAGCACTCGGCGTTGAATTGCTTGTCATTGGAAGCGTAAGCGAGTTCGGAACGAAGGAGAATACCGTCTCAGGCGGCGTATCCATCTTCGGCGGAGGTATTACCAAAAAGACCGCCCGAGCGGCCGTCGACATACGGCTCGTGAACACAACAACCGGCGAAGTGATCGCCGCGGAAACAGAATCGGGAACCGAATCGACGACCGGCCTTAGTGTACGGTATGAGGATATGGACTTCAGCAATGTCAGCAATTGGAACGATACCGACATCGGCAAGGCATGCAGGGAAGCCGTCGATGACTGCGTAAAATTGATCGCCGATAACTTTACAAAGATTCCATGGTCCGGCAGAGTCCTTAAGGTGAACGCCGACGGCACGGTGCTCATCAAACCGGGTTCTGAAGGGAATGTCTCGATTGGCGACGAGTTTGAGATTTTCCGCCAGGGAGAAGAAGTCAAAGACCCGGATACCGGCGTTTCGCTTGGAGCCGAGGAGACGAAGATGGGGTCGATAAAAGTCGTCGAAGATGCGTTTCAAGGGAAAGCAAGCAAAGCAAAAGTTTTGGAAGGAACCGACATTAAAGCCGGCGATATTGTGAGGCAGAAAAAGTAGTGTGCTGCCAACAGCCGACAAGGATCTGTGAACCATAAGCGAAGAACCGATAACAAGTGAATGTAAAAAAACAGCGGTAGCACTGTAAGAAATGAACACGTTTGAATGGACTCCTGAATTACGTTTCCTTGTCGCCCTCGCGCTAGGTTTCCTCGTTGGACTGGAACGCGAAAGCACGAAGATAGAAGAACAGAAAATGGTTTTTGGGGGAGTGCGGACCCACCCGATCATCAGCCTCTTCGGTTTCGGATGCGCATGGTTGTATAAAATCGGCGTGACCTTTATGCTGCCGGTCGGACTCATCGCCATCGGCGCGCTCACCACAATTGCGTACATTGCCAAGATCAAAGTTGAACGATACGGCTCGACGAGCGAAATTTCTGCCCTCCTTACATTCGTCACGGGCGCTCTAGCGCTTCTCGTCGATGTCTGGATCGCGATGGCGATCGGCGTTGTCAACACTATCCTTCTTTCGGAGAAAGCGGCGCTCGAATCGTATGTCGAGCGGCTCAATAAGGTTGAATTTCTCGCCACAATAAAATTCCTTCTTGTCACCGTCATCATCCTGCCGGTGCTTCCCAATCAGGAGTACACCCGCTTCAACCTCAATCCAACCGGCATATGGGAAATTGTCATTCTCGTTTCGACGATAGGGTTTGTCGGGTATTTTCTATCCAAAAAATTCGGCCAGAAGGTCGGCATGTGGCTTTCGGGTGCGTTAGGAGGGGCTATTTCCAGTACGGCTCTCACCATCGCGGTGGGGAGGATTGCGCGGAAAGATCCGGTGAGGGCTGAAGAAGCGCTCCAGGCCTCAGTTCTTTCAAGCAGCGTGATGAATCTGCGCGTGCTCATTCTTATTTGGCTGATCAACGCGACGGTCGTTCCGATGCTTGCATGGCGGCTGGTTCTTCTTTTTTTAATCGGCGTTGCCCTCGCCGTAAGGATAATGCGACGCAAGACATCCAGCCCGGAGGCGGCGGTACCCGCGCTGCAGAATCCGTTTGAGATCCGGCCTGCGATGGCGTTCGCCGCCCTCTTTGTGATCCTCTCTGTAGTCACGGGCATCGTTCAGAATGCTCTAGGAGACGCGGGAGTTCTCGGGCTGGCCGGTCTCGTCGGAGTCAGCGACGTTGTGCCTTTCATTCTTTCCCTTATCCATGGACCCGGCCCGTTATCGAAGGTCGTCGTTCCTGCGATCATCCTTGCCATGATGAGCAATACGATCGCGAAGGGGGCCTATTTTGCAGTGTTGTCTCCTTCGACACGGAAGGAAACGATCGTGACATATTCGGCATGGACACTGCTCCACGTTCCCCTTATTTTTATTCGCGCCTGAGATCGCCCCATTAATTTTCTCCGCACATTAATCCCCCAAGAATGAAAAGAAGAAACTTCGTAATCTTTTTCTCCATTGTACTCGCCGTCTACGCCCTCATCAATTATTATATTTTCATCAGGGAATGGGAAGCGGCCAGCCATCTTGCGTCGTGGAGAGGGATTTTCATAGCGGGGTTTCTCTTTCTATCGCTTTCATACATCGTTGGCAGGATGCTCGAACGTGTCAGACTTTCCTGGTTCACAAACCTGCTGGTCATGCTTGGATCGTTTTGGCTTGCGGCGATGGTGTATTTCTTGCTCTTTACGTTTGCGATAGACATTCTGCGGCTCGTCAATTATTTTATCCCGTATTTTCCAGCCGCGATGACGGTTGACCCTGAACGGACCAAAGAAGTAACGTCTTTTGTCGTTCTGACAATTGTCGTGCTCATCGTCTTTGGAGGGTATCTTAACGCCCGCACGCCGAGAGTCAAAACGCTTACGCTTGCTATCCCGAAGAGCGGACGCTCGATGAAGTCGATCAATATCGCGGTTGCATCGGACATTCATCTCGGGACGATCATCTGCAAATCGCGGCTGCAAAAGATCGTGGCGGTGATGAATGCGCTCGACCCCGACCTCGTTCTGCTCCCCGGGGACGTTGTCGATGAAGACCTTGGACCGGTCATCAGGAATAATCTCGGCGAGACGCTTCGCACGATCCGTTCGAAGTTCGGCGTCTACGCGATCACCGGCAATCACGAATACATCGGCGGGGTGGAACCGGCGTGCACATATCTCGGCGACCACGGTATCACGATGCTTCGCGACAACGCCGCCAAAGTCGGAGATGCACTATATATTGTCGGAAGAGAGGACCTCAGTATAAAAGGATTTTCGGGAAAGACGCGCAAGCCGCTGCCGGATATTATGGCGGACGTCGATAAAAGTTACCCGGTCATTCTCATGGACCATCAACCGTTCCATCTCGAAGAGGCGGAGGCGAACGGCGTCGATCTGCAGCTTTCCGGACACACGCATCACGGACAGTTGTGGCCGTTCAATTTCATCACCAAAAAAGTCTACGAACTCAGTTGGGGTTACAAGAAAAAGGGGAGAACCCACTATTATGTTTCATGCGGAGTCGGCACGTGGGGACCGCCGGTGCGGACGGGGAACAGACCGGAAATCATTAACATTAAGCTTACATTCGAGTAAATTTTTTTACGTTTGAATTCTTTAAATTTGCGGATTCCCGACAAAAACATTCAGGAATGACGTAACAAAAGAACGCCGTCATGCCCGCATGCTTTCGGCGACCATCTAACATGCGTCATTGCCGCATGTTCGGTCACCTTGACTTTCTCCCCCCATTATCTGAAATTGTTGCACGTTTTTCTCGCCTTAACTTTTGCCGACACAACACCAGGAAAGTATCAAGCGCGTTTTATGCGCATATAGATAAGGCTGTGTTATGCAGGATTCCGGAGCAACTCTTTCGCCAAAGCCCCGACTCGATTCGGTCGACTTTCTCCGAGGGGCCGTCATGATCATTATGGCGCTCGATCATGTACGGGATTTTACTTCGTATTATCGCTTCGACCCTCTCGATTTTTCACAAACGAATCCGGCGCTGTTCCTTACCCGATGGATTACTCATTTTTGTGCGCCGGTCTTTGTGTTCCTTGCCGGAACGGGCGCATTCCTTGCAGGCTCGCGCGGCAAAACGAAACCGGAACTCGCGAAGTTTCTCCTGTCGCGGGGTATCTGGCTAATTTTTTTGGAATTTACAATCGTACGTTTTGGCTGGTTGTTCAACCTTGATTACAGCTTATCATTCGGTCAAGTGATCTGGGCGATCGGCGTTTCAATGGTCGTGTTGGCGGGATTAATATTTTTCTCAATAAGGACCATTGCAGTTTTTGGAGTCGGCATGGTCGTTCTTCACAACTTTCTCGACCCTGTCACTCCCGCCCAGCTTGGAATATTTGGCTGGCCGTGGCAAATTATTCACAGCGGCGGAGTGATTGCTTTCGCACCACACTATTATTACATCGCGCTTTACCCGGTGGTCCCGTGGATCGGGGTGATGGCAGCGGGTTATGCTTTTGGGACAATTTTATTGAAAGAAGAAATGACCCGGAGAAAAATTCTGCTGCGCCTGGGGGCCGGCATGATTCTCGCATTCATTATTCTTCGTGCGGTCAACATCTACGGGGACCCGCATCCATGGTCGAGCCAATCAACATTCATTTTTACATTCCTCTCATTCATTAAATGCGAGAAGTATCCTCCGTCTCTATTGTATCTCCTCATGACCCTCGGTCCTGCGATTGCACTGCTTCCCGCGATGGAAAAAGTGAAAGGAAAATTCGCGTCGGTCGTTATCGTCTATGGCCGCGTTCCGCTGTTTTATTATGTCATTCATATTTTTCTTATTCATACCGTCGCGATTGCGCTCGCATATTTTACCATACACGACATCCGATTCCTGTTATTGAACGTCCCGCCCGGCAGTTGGGGAAATAACTACGGTTTCAGTTTGCCAATAGTTTATTTGGTCTGGATTTCTATTGTCGCAAGCCTCTATCCTGCGTGCAAATGGTTTGCCGGAGTGAAGCGAAGACGAAAAGACGTGTGGCTGAGTTATATTTGAGAGGAGCAAGCATTTCGCGAGAACATTTTCTTCTCCTCTAAATCATTTGTGAAAACCTTGTCATCACCCGCCGTTCGCATTCATTATTGCGTATGCAGGCGGTAGTGGTACGTTTTGCGATCCTTTTTTCACTGCTATGTGGATGCCCGCCAGAAGCATGCGGGCATGACGAGCGCTCAGGCTGCGTCATTCCCAAACGTTTCTATCGGGAATCCAAAACGTACTACTACCATGCAGGCCCGATCATTGGTAGGGGAGGCTACTTTCAGAAACCTTCGGAAGGTCCACGGTCAATCGTCAGAGTTAACCCACTCCCCGAGCATTGAATTAAGCGGTCAAAAGTCGTATTATGAACCACATTTCATGAAGTGCCATAAGGGCCACTTCCGGCGCAATGCACATACTTAAAGGAAATTTTTGATGAAATATCTAAGCGTAATCGGGGCCGTTGGCCTCAGCTTCATTTTCTCCGCATGTCAGAAATCGCAACAGAGAACTGAGCTAAAAACATTGCAGGATACCATCAGTTACAGTATCGGGGTTGATATTAGTAAAAACCTCAAAGGACAAATGATTGAAGTCAATCCGGATGCGCTTGCACAAGCGCTCAAGGACATGAGCGCGAACGGCAAGCCGATTTTGACAGAGGAACAAACCAGTTCGGCGATGATGGCGTTTCAATCCGAGATGATGGCGAAACATTCGGCAATGATGAAAGAGGCCGGTGAAAAGAACATCAAAGAAGGACAGGCATTTCTTGCGGAGAACAAAAAGAAAGACGGAGTGGTGACTCTCCCGAGCGGGTTGCAGTATAAAATATTAGTGAAAGGAACCGGAAGGAAACCCGGGCCGAAAGATAATGTTTCAGTAAATTACCGCGGATCGTTGGTCGACGGCACGGAATTCGACAGCTCCGAGAAACATGGCGGGCCTGCGGTATTTCCAGTCGGCGGAGTGATCAAAGGTCTCTCCGAGGCCTTGCAGCTGATGCCCGTCGGCTCTAAGTGGCAAATCGTCGTTCCTCCGGAGATCGGTTATGGTTCTCAGGCAATGGGCAGCCAAATTACGCCGAACTCCGTGTTGATTTTCGAGATCGACCTGCTGGCAATTAAATAAAATTTTGAATTATGAATTTTGAATTAGCGCGAGACAGTAAGGAGTAAGGAGTAGGGAGCGGGGAGTAAGAACCAAGAACCAAGAACCAAGAACCAAGAACCAAGAACCAAGAACCTCCACACGGACTTTCAAAACAAGTATAAAGTAATCTGGGAAACGGTCAAGCAGATTCCCGAAGGAAAGGTCGCATCCTACTCCGATGTTGCCGAGTTAAGCGGCCTGGCGCGACAGCAGCGACTTGTCGGATACGCCTTGCATAATCTTCCTCCTCACTCCGGTGTTCCGTGGCAACGCGTCGTCAATTCTAAAGGACAAATTTCTTTCCCGAGAGGGACGAGGAATTATTTTCGACAGAAAAAACTTCTTGAGAAGGAAGGGATCGAATTTGATAATGGGGTCATCGATTTCGAAAAGTTCGGCGTGGTGCAATCGCTCACAAGGAAATTTTTAAACACACGGCCATCGGAACGCATCCATGAAAAGAGAAGACCAAGACGGTCAGATACGTCAGCTTCTTCATCTCATCGATGAAGCATTCGACCATCCCGCATGGCATGGGCCGAATCTACGCGACTCGATTAGGGGGCTGACTGTCGAACAGGCGTCGTGGAGGCCGAAAGCGGGACGGCATAATATATGGGAAATTGTCGTTCACTGCGCATACTGGAAGTACGCAGTGAGGAGGAGAATTTTAGCGGAGAAAAGGGGTTCGTTCGTGCTCGAGGGGAGCAACTGGTTTCAGCGGCCGATTGAAAAATCGAATGCAGCATGGCGTCGTGACGTTGAGCTTCTTGAAATTGAACACACTGCGTTGCGCAAAGCCGTCTCAAGCCTCCAGGCAGTTCATCTCAAACGAAAACTGCACGGGAGCAAATGGACGATGCTTCAGACGATCAGCGGCATCGCAGCGCACGACGTATACCATGCGGGTCAAATCCGGCTGTTGAAAAGGCTGCAACGGTGAACGATGATCGGTAAAGAGAAAGCGGTAAGGAGTATGGAGTAAGGAGTATGGGGTAAAGAGTAAAAATGAAGAAGAGAGGTTGAATTCTCGTAGATAAAATCTAAAATCATATTTTCCAATTACAAATCCTATGCTGAACCACGAACGACGAACCCAGAACCACGAACCACAAACCCCGAACTACGGACCAAAAAACTTCTCCCTCCCTTGCTTCTCTCCCCAATAATCGCTACACTTTTCCGACGCAACGATTACTCTCGTGCTCATAGCCTTTGGCTCGGCACGCAAATTCCTTAAAAGAGGAGTAGTCATCATGAAACATCACGCTGTTCCGGTGAAGTTCTGCTCCCTCCTTCTCCCGTTGTTCCTTTCTTACGTTGCCCTAGGATGCCTTATCAGCGAGACGACTGAATTTAAAGTCACAATGAATGATGACGGAAAAAGCGGCACCATTGTGACGACCATGCGCAACGTTCAGTCTGGCGAGACCGACAAAGAGAAACAAGACAAGGATTTTGAAGAAGCGATCAATTCCTGGAAGGGAGACGACTATCTTCTCGAGCGGATGCACGACGGACTGTATGTCAAGGAGCGCGACCTTTCGCTGAAAGATAGCGTTCTGGTGTGGAGAGAAAAAGCGATCTTTGCCGACATCGGGGAAGTGTTCAAGAATGAGTTCAACAACGACACATTGCGTTTTGTCATCAAAGACGATCAAACAATTGTTGGCACCAACGGTACTGTTTTATCTTCGCCCGACAGTTCCGTCGTCTGGTGGGCTTTGCCGGCTGCCAAAGAAATTTACCTCGCGACAAAAGAGAACAGCTTCGCCCCCAAATCCGACTTTGCCGGGCGGTATAAATCCTATATTGCAGAGCATCATTAACGATATTTTCTTCGGATGAAAATTCCGTTCATTTCTCGAGGCTCACTTGATCGGGGGACGCAATTACTGCTTTTGTTTGCAGGGATAAAATTAGCGATACATTTCTACACAAATGCATTTGCGGGGTATGGGATATTCAGGGACGAGCTCTACTATGTTGCGTGCAGCGATCACCTCAGCGCAGGTTACGTCGATCAACCTCCCCTCTCCATATTTCTCCTTGCTTTGAACCGGCTTTTTTTAGGCAGCTCTATTTTCGCTCTCCGGTTTCTTCCTGCAGTGGCGGGCGCCGCGACCGTGTTTCTCACAGGTCTTATGGCGCGCGAATTGGGAGGAGGGCGTTTCGCGCAAGCCGTTGCCGCTCTGGCGAGCATTGTCTCTTTGATTTTTCTTGGATACGACGCCATCTTTTCGATGAACGCGTTTGACGTTCTGTGCTGGGCATGGTGTGCATACGTCCTTATTCTTCTCGTCAAAACAGGCGACAAGAAATATTGGCTCTATCTCGGATTTCTTCTGGGACTTGGGCTGCTCAATAAGATCGATGTTCTCTGGCTTGGCTTTGGGATTCTTGTCGGCGTTGCGTTGACGTCCGAACGGCGCTGGTTGAAAACGGAATATCCGTACATCGCGGGTTTTATCGCGTTTGCCTTTTTTCTCCCGTACATCATCTGGAATGCCACGCATGCCGGCGCGCACCTTGAGTTCATCCACAACGCTTCGGGCGTCAAATATTCTTCTCTCACGCCGAGGATATTTCTCATTGGACAACTGCTACTTCAAAACCCGGTGACAATTCCTCTCTGGCTTTCAGGGCTCGTTGTGTTCTTGTTCTCAAAGACCGAACGCCGTTATCGTCTGCTCGCGTTTGTTTATCTGACAACGATCGCGATTTTGTTGATCAACGGACACAGCAAACCGGAGTATTCGGCTTCTGCGTATTCGATGCTCTTTGCCGGAGGGGCGGTGGGCATTGAGCGATGGACGTCGCATAAATTTTTGCGATGGCTAAAGCCCCTGTATTTCGCGGTTGTCGCGTCGGGAATTGTTCTTGCTCCTCTTGTGTTGCCCATTCTTCCCGTCGAAACGTACATTCGATTTGCCGATGCGCTTGGAGTTGCCCCGACGACTCCCGAAGGGAAAAAACTCGACAAGCTTCCGCAGTTTTATGCAGATATGTTCGGATGGGAAGACAAGGCGGCGGCCGTTGCAAGAATATTCCATTCGCTTTCTCCCGACGACCAGAAAAAATGCGCTATATTTGCCGACAATTATGGACGCTGCGGCGCGATAGATTTTTACTCCGAAAAATACAATCTTCCAAAGTCGATCGGCCCCCACAACAATTATTGGATCTGGGGACCGCGAGATTATACGGGCGAGCTTGTCCTTGTTCTCGGAGGAGATCTCAAAGGAAAAACGGACCGTTTTGAGAGCGTTACTATTGCCGACACAGTGAGATCAAAATATGCTATGCCGTACGAAAACAATCTTCCGATTTATATTTGCCGCCACTTGAAGGTACCCCTCAAGCAGGTATGGCCATCGTTGAAACATTTTGAATAAAAGGAACCACCCACCCGTTTCGCACATCGGCAGCGAGGAATTCGTGATTATCGATACATTGGAAAACTCGTGGAAATACTGTACGCTCAATCGCCGTTTTGCTGAGGCGTTTCATTTTTTGCAGATGCCGGCGACGCGGACAACCACCTCATCTCGAACTGAAGTTGACGGACATAATCTGTTTGCCCTTGCAAGCCGAATGCAGGGGAAAAAGAAGGAAGAAGCCAAGCTTGAGGCGCATAAAAAGTATATCGATATTCAGTGTGTCTTCGGCGGCGTCGACACGATGGGTTGGAAAGCGACGAAAAATTGCGTCAAGACCCTCTCGGCGTACGACGAAGAAAAAGATATTACGTTCTATGACGACGAGCCAACGCTCTGGTATCCGGTTGCATCCGGGATGTTTGTGATTTTTTTCCCTGAAGACGCTCACGCGCCCATGGTTTCGGATGGAGAAGTTCGCAAAGTAATTATGAAAGTAGCGGTGTGAGGGGCAGGCGCGTTATACGTTATACGTTTTACGATATAAGTTATAAGTTGTAAGCTATAAAATAGGCTGATTGAGGTATGTTTGACTTATACCCTAAAACGTATAACGTAAAACATAAAACGTACAGCCTACTTAAGCAAAGAAAGCTATGCCTTCAGACATCATCCTTCGCACGCTCAACCTCGGCAAGCGGTATAAGAATCGCTGGGCTGCCGAAGATGTGAATCTCGAAATTTACCGTGGAGATGTCTTCGGCTTTCTTGGTCCGAACGGAGCGGGAAAGAGTACAACGATCAGAATGATCCTGTCACTCATCGAGCCAACCAGCGGTTCGGTGGAGCTTTTCAACCATCAGCTCCGGACTGACAGAGAGCGTGCGCTCGCGAAGGTTGCAGGCATCGTTGAGAAGCCCGACTTTTATTTATACCTCTCGGCGTATCGAAACATGGAAATTGCAGGCTCGCTGACACTCGGCCGCGCGCCCGAAAGCAAAAAGATCAACGAGATGCTTTCTCTTGTAGGCCTTGCGGAAAGGGCCAAGGACCGGGTAAAAACATTCTCGCATGGCATGAAGCAGCGGCTCGGCATTGCCCAGGCGCTGCTGTGCGACCCCGAGCTTATTATCCTCGATGAACCGACGAACGGCCTCGACCCGCAGGGAATGAAAGAAGTGCGTGAACTCATCGGACAGCTGTCGCACGAGCGAGGTATGACGGTTTTTCTTTCATCACACCTTCTCAATGAAGTCGAACAGGTGGCGACGCGGATGGCGATCATCAATAAAGGGAAATTGGCTGTTCAGGGAAATGTGCAGGACCTCTTGCGCGAGAGCGCGAGCAGAATAAATTTTTCTGTGGAGCCTCTTAAAAAATCTTTTGCTTTGATGAAGAAAATGAAATTCGTGAATCACGCGAAGATACGCGGAGGGGGAATTACGGCGAACGTCGAGCGGCAGGATATTCCGTCTGTCGTATCAAAACTCGCTTCGTCCAAATGCAAAGTATTTTCCGTGAAACAGGAACGATCGCTGGAAGAATATTTTCTTTCGGTAACGGAGGAAGGGGAATGAGATTACGAAATTACAAGATTGCAATCTTATAATCCCATTGATACACAAAAGCAGAATCTAACAACCAAGCATTATCTTTGACCCATGCTCAATCTTATCTACTACGAACTTTTTAAGACCTACGCGAAATGGCGGACGTACATCGGATTTATCGTTGTCGTGGTTCTGATACCGCTTGTCATGTGGGCGATGAAGATCGAAGGCGGTAAGTTTATTCAGATCCAGATGAGAGCCCTGCAGAACGATTTTTTTACCACCGGAAATCTGTTCAACGGTTGGATTATCGCTCAGCTTATCATGAACAGTCTTTGGGTACATGTCCCGTTCCTCATCACTCTCGTTGCGGGAGACCAGCTTGCGGGTGAAGCGACGTCGGGGACGTTCCGTCTCATCCTCATTCGCCCGGTCTCTCGGTCGAAGATCCTCAATTCCAAGTACATTGCGACGCTTCTGTACACGATCTCGCTCGTCTTGACGATTGCGCTGTTGAGTGTGGGCCTCGGTCTGTTAATTTTCGGGAGCGGCGACCTGCTCTCGCTCAACCGTGACACGCTCACGATCCTGCCCGAATCGGAATTATGGTTTCGTTTTATTCTTGCGTATGCGCTTGCGATGTTATCCATGTGCGTCGTGGCGTCGCTGGCGTTCCTTTTCTCGTCCTTTGTTGAGAACGCGATCGGACCCATCATCGCTACGATGGCCGTCATTATCGTACTGCTGATCATTTCGAATTTGCCCGTCGATTCTTTCGAACCGATCAAGCCGTATCTCTTTACGACGCACGAAAATGTCTGGGAGCAGGCTTTTAAAAGTCGGATTGATTGGGACAAGATCCTAAAATCATGTTCGGTCCTTGTAGCTTACAGCGTTGGTTTTTGGCTTACAACGCTTCTTGTTTTTCAACGGAAGGATATCCTGTCGTAGGCCGGGGCGTGCCTCTATGGACAGGCTCTCAACCTCAACCTTAACTTTTATGCTGAGGTTAAGGTTGAGGTCAAGCAAATTCACCGACCAGGAGGAATCATGCAGTTGCGGCAAACGCTCACCGATTTCAAAAATGGATTTCACCGGACGTTTTGGGTTGCGAACGGGATGGAGTTGTTCGAGCGCCTCGCATATTACGGACAGGCGACCGTGTTAAGCATCTATCTTCGCGACCATCTCCATTTCAACGAAATTGAGTCGGGAGAAATTTCTTCAGTGTTCGGCGGGTTGATGTGGCTGTTTCCCATCGTTGCGGGGACGCTTGCCGATAAATTTGGCTTTAAGAAAGCGTTCTCGACGGCGTTCTCAATTCTTGCGGTTGGCTATTTCCTCATCGGCTCGACGGGGATGGAAGCTTTCAAAACGATCTACAACGGGCTCCCGATGTTTTGGGTGCTCATTGCGATCTTTATTTTCACTGCAATCGGCGGGTCGTTTGTGAAGCCGTCCGTTCTCGGCTCGGTCGCTGCGACATCGAAGCCGGAAACAAAATCTCTCGGCTACGCCGTCTATTACTGGCTCGTGAACATCGGCGGTGCCCTGGGCCCCGCCATCGCATTTTTTATCCGGGACAAAATCGGAATCGAGTATGTCTATCTTGTTTCGGCCCTCAGCTGCACGGCAATGTTTTTCGTCAATGCGGCGCTATACAAAAATGTGGAGTCGGGCGACACGGCCGTGGTTGAATCGCTCGGCACGAAATTCCGCAACCTCGTTGTTGTCCTGAGCAACGCGCGATTTATGGTCTTCCTTCTGATTTTTTCCCTCTATTGGATCATGTTCTGGCAGATCTTTATCGTCGTGCCGTTTTATATCACGGACTATATTTCAAAAGACGCGCCCTTTGAGATCATCCAGTCGATCGGCGCTTGGGGGATCATCGTCCTTCAATTGGTCGTCAATAGATTGACAAAGCACATTCCGACCCGAACCGCGATCGTTATCGGCTTTGCCGTCTCGTCGCTTACGTGGCTTCTCATCGCTCTCCATCCAAGCTTGTGGATCATTATCGCAAGCATGGTCGTATGGTCGATCGGTGAAATGACGCAGGCGCCACGCTATTACGAGTATATTTCGGACATCGCGCCGAAAGGGCAGCAAGGATTATTTCAAGGGTATGCTTTTCTTCCCGTCGCCATTGCATGGATGGTGGGAGGACCGTTCGGTGGATGGCTTTATGCCACATTCGCCCACGGGGCATCGAACCCCGAAGTGGTATGGTATTCGATTTTTGCCGTCGGTGTGGCCGCAACATTACTGATGGCGGTCTATAATAAATTTGTTTCTGTGTATGACTCTCGCCAAAAACTGGCGTAATACTTTCACCATCGTTATATCGGAATGAGCATGATGAGAAAAAGTTTTCTAGGACTTATTGGCCTTTTCGTTTGTATCCAGACAACGCAGGCACAATCGATGACGGCTGCCGAGGTTTTTCAAAACATGAAGCGCCAGTTCGAGCTCATCAAAGATTATGTGGCAACGCTTAAGGTGACTGTGGACATGGAGAAAACGCAAATTCCCGAGATGCTGGTGACTATTTATTTCAAGCAGCCCGATAAAGTCCATATTGAATCGAAGAATTTCGCAATGATTCCGCGCGAGGTGGCCGATGTAAACCCCATTCAATTGATGGATAAGTTCGATGCCACGGCCGTAGGAACCGAGCAAAAAGATAATGTCACATACTATAAGTTACGACTGATGTCGAAGCCGGAGAAAGGAAGGCCGGTCCGCGAGAGTTATGCGCTGGTCGACGGAAGCCGGTGGGTTGTCACTCACTTTGAAACCGCGCCTTCCGAAATGCGGAAGGTGCTGGTCGATTTGGACTATATGATGGTCGACCACAAATATATTCTTCCTAAGAAGGTCGATGTGCGGCTGGAAACTCAGGAGCCGTCCGATTCTTCGGCGGAGAGAATGTATGGCCAGCAACGAACTCCGCGAAAAGGGACAGTCACCGTCCAGTATTCGGATTACAAAGTCAACACCGGATTGTCAGACGAGATTTTTGAGAAGAAGAAGGAAAAACAGTGAGTAGTAAATAGTAAGCAGTAAGGAGTAAACAGTAAGAAGTGAACAGGTAAGAACCAAGAACTACGAACCACAAACTACGAACCCCGAACCACGAACACCTTCCTATCGTAACAAAAACTTCTTCACAGCTTCGAAAAATTTTTCCGGTTCATCCAGCCACGGAAAGTGACCGCTTTTCTCCAG
>DATJXA010000124.1:0-23238 GCA_035500675.1 Bacteroidota bacterium
ATATTTTTATGATATCATCATGAGTAGCATACGAATCATAAAAGTCACTCTTCTCCTTGTTCTCTATATTGCTTCCCCACTACATTCCCAGATTCCCGACGGAGATCTTCAAAGACAAATAAGCAGGGTAAGCAGGTGGGATTTTGCTCTTTTTAATAGCGGGCTTTTGTATGGCGATGTAGAATACCTCCTTCCCCCTTTCGAGAATACTTTCGGATTTGCACTTTCTCATGAATTCTATCCGCGGGGGATTTATCAGATGGTTTCAACAGCTGATGATCAAAATCCCTTGAAGGGCTTGATATTCTTGGCGAAGAGGAACGGCGAATGCTATTTTAGAGAAGAGACGTCGATCTATTTTATCAACAAAGAATATTCACCTGACAAAGAACATGGTCCATTTTGGGGAATGGTGCCGGGGAGAATAGGCGACCCAAAGGCGGGGTTTGACGAACGATTTAACGGAATTGGATGGAAATATTCAGACGACAGGGATTACATCGTTTATTCAAGCATGGACTTTGATTCAAACGGAGTCGATATCTCTGGCAATAATTACAACGATTGGCCCATTCGATACGTCAACGGATCCTCTCAATATGTTGCCGAGGTTTCTGACCGTCCAAAATACAAACCGGCCTTCGTGTCCGACGAAGATTTCTTTACTGTCTATAAAGATACCGACACACGTGCGTATCGGGATTTCCAAAAAGCGACACCTTTGGGAATTGAAATCCAGCAGTACGTCTATACCTGGGGGTCGAAGGGACTTCAGGATATTGTCGTTTTCCGGTACGATCTCATCAATAAAGGCAATGCGGCGCTCGATAGTTGTTATTTTTTCTGGGCGCCCGGCATTGAATATTTGGTACAAGCTATCCCCGGCCCTCAGTTGATATATATTCCGCACACAACAAACATTATCCAAAACCGCAATCTTGTTTATCAAAAGCCTGGTCCATTAATTCCATTACTCCAGGGGAACGCTACGTACAACTGGCAAGGAACACCGTTTCCCCCGACACTGGGATCCTCGGTGCTCTTCTCTCCAGCGGGATACGATGGAGATGCAGGCGGAATGAAGGACGGCGGAGCCGTAGGTCGATTCACATATCAGTATGAGACAGGCCGCGGACTCGTTGACATTTTTAGCGACACGATAAGTTCCGAAACGATTTTTTACAACCGGTTACTCCAAAATAAACCAGTCGATCAAAATGAGCTAACCAACGACGAACCCTTTGAAGCCCCCATTATTCTTAGCACTCCATTCAGATTGTTGCCGGGTGATACAGCGCGTTTTGTTTCGACAATCATGTTTTGCGATGACTCTGTTCACTTGTTTTTAATGGATGACTTTGTGAAACGAATGTATCGCCTGGGTTTCATGCGTCCGACCCCGCCTTCTTCTCCAGTTGTAACGGCCAAGCCTTTAAATCGTGGAATCTATCTTACATGGGATCGTTCTGCAGAAGGGAGTATTGACCCTGTCATTCCGGACAGCCTCGGTAAAGCGTTTTACGGCTATAGGGTTTACAGGGCGGACAAAAAAGAAGGGCCATTCAAACTCCTAAGTGAAACCTCAGGTGATACTCTTGCACATGAATTCTACGACCAGGGGAAAGACCTGGCAGGTGGACTCAAAAATAATGTAACCTATTATTACAAAGTTGTCTCATTCGACCAGGGGGCTCCTTTACTGCATATCGATCCGATGGAATCTTCGGGCGCCCCCGTCGCGATTGTACCGTCGGTGGGTCCGACAAATCTGACCGTGCCAAATACACAAGGAAGTCAGACGTCGGGAACTTTGGGAGGTGTGACTTCGCTTTCACTTATTCCGATCAATCCAACGAGCTATGCCGCTTTTTTTAGCGGCGCATCGTTGAATGTCACTCTTAATGCAACGACCGACGGCACAAAATATTATCTGCCGCTTACAATCCATGATTCTCTTTCCGGCCGAACTCAGAATGAAGCGATCGATCCCGAGCTGTTCGTGCATGGAACGAATGCATCGAAAGGAATAAAGAAGGGGAGTGCCATCATCAACGATATCTTCAAGCTTGGCGGAGCTAACCTGGAAGTAGACTATCAGTTTGAACAGCTTGCAGATTCATTTAGAGTGAATGCTTCTATTGAAAGCGCCGGCGGGGCGGACGTTCCTATCGTCATCAATGACTCATTACACTATACGGGTATCTATCAATACGACCCTTATTCTTCTGCTCCGAAATCCTTATCCCTTCGCTTTACGACAGCGGGAATTGATACAGTGAGCCAGGCTTTCAGCAGGTACATGCCATTTATTAATGTCGAACTCTATGATAACGCGACAGGACAAAAGATCGATTCAGGATATTCGTTCACAACGTACGGTATCAGGATTGGCGCATCACAAACATACTCTGGAAAACCTAATCGGTATTATTTGAGCGGAACACTCGCCAACGGAGAGAAGTGGGATTTTCTGCATACGCTGTCGACCTATAACACGCGCATCGGGTTCGATTTTGGAGATCATGGAGTAGGTTCCACAAATCCTGGCACCACATTCTTGTGGGCAAGCACCCATCGCACCGGGACGAAGGATTTTCAACCCGGGGATCAGGTAACACTCCAATGGAACGGCGGAGTGAACGCCACGTTTCCGGAAAACGCAGAAGTCGTATTACATGGAACAAGCGGCACCTCGCTCAGAGTGACAAGCGCAATGATGGACCAGATAAGGATTGTTCCGAATCCATACCTAGCACGGCAAGAAGCGGAGCGCGGGGAGAGGCAGCTCTATTTTAACTATTTGCCGGATCAATGTACGATCAGGATCTACACGATAGCATTAGACCTTGTGAAGACGATCAACCATCAGGGAGGTTCGAGGGAGGTATGGAACCTGCAGACTGAAGGGGGACAGATCGTGGCAAGCCAGATGTTCTTCGCTTATATCGAAAGCGCTAATGGAGCGAAGACGATAAAGAAGTTCAGCCTGATTGTGGGGAAGTAAGAATCGTCATCCGTAGGCGCGTTCCGGTGGCACGCCCTGATGATGTTAAAATCGATTCCAGAATCGCACAATCGATTCCCAAGGGATTCTCCCAAAATAGCATTTTTGGTAACGAGACAGAATCGGAGAAAACACGTACCATAAAATACCTAACTTTAGGTATTGCTTTTTGAGCTACAGGGGACTACCATTGTCCAACTTCATCACAGTGGGTCCAGCCAATTAGGAGGGGCGAATTCCGCAAAGTTTGACGTTCCGAAAGGAGAGATGTGACTCCCTCCGCCAGAAAATATCGAACATTTCTTTTCACGATCGCGCGGTATTTCCTCGCAGTTGTATTCATCGCATCGGCCATTGGTAAGGCGATTAACCCGCACGACTTCTACAGTTTTGTCTCCTCTCTGCCATTTCCTTCATTGTTAAGTACGTCTTATTTTCTCGCGGTCATCGTTACCGCGGAGGTGATATTGGCTATTCTCCTTATAGTAAAACGGGCTGTATATTGGGGCGCAATTTTATCTTCTTGCGCGCTCCTTGCTTTTCTTGTTGTGCTCATTTTCGCATCAAATAACGCGGCCACCACCCCATGTGGCTGCTTCGGAGGCTTGGCGACAGATCACTCGATAGAAACGTCTATCTTGACAGATGTAATATTGCTGCTTTTAACAGCTATGATTATTCATCTTTTCGGTCAGTCTGCAGAATGACGAGAAGATTCAAATGTTCATCTAGCTGCAATTAACCCCACAAAGAGGGAAGAAAGTAATGCAAACTCTCAAGAAACTCCTTACTTATAGTGTTTTCTTGCATCTTGTTGTCATACTCCTCGCGGTCGAGGTCTATATCCTCGCGTTACAGAACAAAGAACTAAAAAGGGAGTTAAGCGCTGCAGGGAGTCAGCCAGAACTGCTTAAAGAAGGAGACATCGTACCCAGTTTTTGGGCGACAACCATTGATGGAAGGCCCGAAGAAATCTCATATAATGAACCGAGGAAGTTGCATCTTCTATTAGTTTTTAATACGACGTGCCCGGCGTGCAAAGAAAATTTGCCAAATTGGATCGAAATAAGTCGCAAATTGGACAGCAAATCCTGCGCGCTGATTGGGATTTCTTTACATAAACCAAAAACCACTCAAAAGTATGTTCTGGAAAAGGGAGTTCCATTCACCGTTCTTGTTCCTCGGGATAGCATGTTCATTAAGAATTATAAATCCAATGCGATCCCTCAAACGGTGCTCATAGAAAGCGGCGGGAAGGTGAGGAAGGTCTGGAATGGCGTTTTAAGTTCGGAGAACAAAAAGGAGATTGCAAATTTCGTATATTGAATTTGCATCTCCAAAGAAGAAAGGAGGTGAGAAAAGTGAAAACGATAGGAAAATCCCTCTTTGCTCTGGGCTTGCTTGCGGTCCTTGCGAGTGGCATCATCCAGACTAGCGCCAAGGCGGATGAGGCTCTTCGTTGTTTTGTCGAGTGTCGTCCTGGCGGTCTATGTGTGTCGAAGAGCACCCCTTGCACTGTCGAGTGCCCGCCGGGGAAAATAAAGTTGGAGACTTGCGCAACTTATTATGACTCTGGTTGTGATGAATGCCTCTAACTACCCGAAGGCCAAACCGCGGCGGTCTCCATAACCCGCCGCGGTTTCAAACCTAGTTGCCCTTTCTTACTGAATTGTTCGCATTGATCGATTTAACACCAGCGAAGAGCAAAATGTTGAGATCCATTGTAGTGAAATCTCAAGGGAAATCTACCTCTTGTCTTGGGACAAGATTTGTTCTCTGTGCGTTACTCTCCCTTGACATACTTTATCAATCCGTATTATTTTGCCAATTGGAAGGAACTCTCTTTCGAAGAGTTAGCCGTGCGAGCAATTTTGAATTTGCCATTTATAATTCTGGCCGACTCTGGTGGGTAGACCACCCTCCTGGATATAATCCGGTTGCTTTCTGGCCGCGTGGTTCGTTTCACTTACAACCCGAGTACATAGGTGCTGGTCCAGTTTTTCTGGCCAAGAAATTGGGAAGATACGTTGAGACCGACGTCCAATTCATGGGGTTTGGTATTTATCCCTTCGGGGAAACAGTCCCGGGACGCATCGGGGATCCAAAGGCAGGGTATGATCCTGTCTATCATGGTGCGGGGTGGCAATATGTCGATGATCCAAATTACATTGTCTATTCAAGTTTGGATTTTGACAGCTCCGGCGTCGATATCTCGGGGAGCAACTTCGACGATTGGCCCATCCGTTCGGTCAACGGATCGAAAAAATATGTTGCGGAACCTTCGGAGCGGCACAGCTATCCGCCTGTCTATGCATCAGACGAGGAGATGTTTTGTATCTTCAAAGATACAGATCGTCGTTATGACTTGTGCGACAATGGTCCGAACGGACCGAGTGTCCCGATTGGTCTGGAGTTTAATCTCTATGTCTATTCATGGGGGAGCGGACCGGGAAAAGACATAGCCCTGTTCCAATACGACATCATCAACAAGAGCGGAACCGCTCTTGATAGCTGCTACTTTGCTTTTTATTCCGGACTAGAGTTGACGCGCTTCGAGGCTCTCATCAATCAGGTTCCACACAAAGTGGAAACCTATACTCAAGAGCCGCGACGCAACTTGGCATACGTCAGGCCGATTAATCCTGAAACATGGCCTGCAACATGGTCAGCGACTCCCGTTCCGCCAACCATAGGGTATCCGTTTCTCGAGACGCCGCGGGGCTATAGCGGCATGCAACTCGGGTTGACATATGGAGCAGTGACCAATGAAATAGATTGGTATACTGATACCTCTGGGAATCGGATGAGTGTGTACAACACTTGCGTGACCGACTCCATCATATATCGGAATTTTACCCACCCTGAATTTTATGATGTACAAGATCCAAAGTATACAAGGGCTTATGAGTATTTGGATGGTCCGGTTCTGATCACCGGCCCTTTTCCAATGGCGAATGGGGACACGGCACGTGCTACAGTAGCGTTTATCTTTTCCGACAGTCTCCCCCATTTGCTCTTGCTGGACGACTTCATTACTAAGGTTTACAACTCCGGCTTTCAGGGCCCTATCCCTCCGCCGCCGTCAAAACTCACGGCGAGGGGTCTTGATCGCTCGGTGAAGCTCTCGTGGGACAACTTCGCCGAGTCTGCAAAAGACCCTGTCATCCCGGACAGCCTCGGTAAACCGTTCTATGGTTACAGGCTTCTTCGCGCAAGTAGCAAAGCTGGACCGTATACCGAGATTGGCCGATGGACAAAAGACTCAATTATTGTCCATGAATATCTCGACAAAGGAACGGATATCGGAGGCCTGAAGAACAACGTGAGTTATTATTACCAGATCCTCTCGTTCGACGAAGGAGCGAAGCTTCTTAAACTTGATCCGATGGAATCGAGGGCAGTCGATGGCGTCAATGCACAGTCGGTTGTTCCATCCACCGAGCCTTCGAACGCAGCATCACAGGGAAGCGGGGGATCACTCTTAAGCGGCACACTCGGAGATGTCTCCGCGCCGAAGCTTGTCCCCCTTTCTCCGACGAACTTCAATAATTTAATGAGCGGCCAGACGATACAAGTAAAGCTCTCAGCAACGACCGACGGGGTAAAATATTACCTGCCTGTGACATTCAGTGATTCTCTCTCCGGCCGTCTTGAGAACGACGTGATCGATCCAAACCTCTTTGTGGACGGCTCGGCCTCCATCGCCGGTATTAAAGAAGGAGAAGCCGTGATCCATGATCTTTTCAGTATCGGTGCAACGGACATCCATATCCCATACAGATTCGAGCAGCTGTCGGAACGCTACCATATTGTGCCGACAATAGAAGCTTCCGACGGAGCCGATGTACCAATTATTCTCGACGACTCGCTTAAATTTACCGGCATTAACTCTTATTCTCCTTATACCTCGGCTGCAAGGGAAGTGATACTCGAATTCACCTCAATCGGCGTCGACACAGCAAGCACAGTCTTCCTGAGGTACATACCCTACCTGAACGTGACAGTGACGGATGTGGCGACAGGTTTACCTGCAACAGACTGGCAGATGAGGTCAATGGGAGCAAGGGTATCGCTTTCGCAGTCCTATAATGGGAAGGCGAGCCGTTATTACCTGAGCGGCACGTTGAGTAATGGGGAGCAGTGGGAGTTTGGGAGCTGGCTTTCGATATATCAATCGAGGATTGCGTTTGACCTGACAGACAGAGGCGTTGGGTCTGGGAAGACGGGGTCGCTTTTCTTGTGGGCGAGCAGTCATAAAAGAGGGACAAAAGACTTTCAGGTAGGAGACAAGGTGGACATTAAATGGCAGGGAGGAGTGAAGGCCACGTTTCCGCAAGAGGCAGTCCTCACGCTTGTTGGAGCTCCCGGGACGAGGACGGAGGTAACGGGCGAGATGATGGAGAAGATACGGATAGTTCCGAATCCCTATCTCGCACGGCAAGAAGCGGAACGCGGGGAGAGGCAGCTCTATTTTAACTATTTGCCGGATCAATGCACCATCAGGATCTACACGATAGCATTAGACCTTGTAAAGACGATATACCATCAAGGAGGTTCGAGAGAGGTATGGAACCTGCAGACTGAAGGGGGACAGATCGTGGCAAGCCAGATGTTCTTCGCATATATCGAAAGCGCTAATGGAGCGAAGACGATAAAGAAGTTCAGCGTGATTGTGGGGAAGTGAGAATCAATCGCCGCCCAAAACAGAGAATCTTGATGGCCTCCAAGAAACATTTTCTCATTCTATTAATTGTAGCAGGCTTGCTGCTTGTTCCCTATGGATCGAGCGTTGCGCAGTCGTTTCAGAATGCCGGCTCGACGGGCATGCAATTCTTGAAGATCGGCATGAGCGCACGCGCTGAAGGAATGGGTGGAGCCTTTGCATCGGTGGCCGGAGATATTTCTTCCCTCACAATTAATCCCGCAAGTATAGGGAGCATCGACCAAATCGGCGTCAGCGTGCAACATACAAGCTGGGTCGCGGAGACGAATCTGAATTTTATCGGGCTTGTTGTCCCGATTTCCGACGATGTCAATCTTGCGTTGCATACGACATACCTGACAACCGGCGACATCGAAATTACAACGATAGACCAGCCGGAAGGGACGGGCCAATTCTATAACGCCTCTGATATTGCGGTAGGGTTAACATCATCTATTAGGCTAACCTCGCAGTTAACATTTGCAACAACGTTCAACTATCTGCAGGAGCGAATATACGATGAGATGAGCGGCGGTGTGTCCCTTGATGTTGGGATGTGGTACTCAACCGGTTTCAAAAGCTTGAACATTGGTTTTGTAATTTCCAATCTAGGGTTCGATCAGAATTTTGAGGGACACCAGCTCGACGTGCAGTATGTTCCCTCTGAACCGTCCGAACCTCCCGTGAATGCTGAACTGCAAACGCTCGACTACAGTTTGCCTTTATCGTTTCGCGCGTCGGGATCATTCGATGTGTTCGAAATGTTCGGAGACAAGCTGACGGATAGCCAGCTTCTCATGTCGATCGATTTCGTTCAAAATGCCGATACGCCGGAACGAGTATTGGTGGGGATTGAATACGGATGGTACAAGACGCTCTTCTTGCGCGGGGGATACGTTGCTAATGCGGATGAGCTGGGGTTGGCAGGAGGAATCGGGACCATGGTTGCTATTTCGGGAGCTGATGTGCAGTTCGATGTCGCCGCGTCGTCCCTTGGCAGATTCGGCCTCTCGTACCGGTTCGGTGTCGCGGTGCTTTCGAATTGAGCCGTCTGTTAACTAATCATGTTAACAAAGCATGAAAAACCATAAGTTATTCCATTGTATTTAAGCCATGCCCTTCACGAAAAAATTACTTTTTCTATTTTTGATCAGCGCATGGAGCACGCTTGATGCGGGCACAAATGGTTCGTTGGAGGGATATGTCACCGATAAAAATTCAAAAGAAGCGCTCATCGGCGCGACGATCCTCTTGAAAGAACTTAACATTGGAGGTGTGACCAATGTCGACGGGTTTTATACTATCAATAATATTCCCGCAGGGTCATACGATGTCACCGTTTCGTACATTGGATATCAAAGTCTGACCGTGAAAGGCGTCAGCATCAAGTCAGACCTGAAAACAAAACTCGACCTCCCACTCAATGCTACGACTGTCGAATTGAAGTCGATGGAAATTACCGCCGAACCGCCTCCGATACAAAAGGACGTGACGGGGTCAATGTATGTCAGCACGGATGAAACATTTAAGATGTTGCCGGTCAGTTCGGTCTCCGACATCATCGGATTACAGCCCGGAGTAACGTTGGAAAATAATGTTCGCGGAGGCAAAACAACTGAGGTTGTGTATCTCATCGACGGCTTGCCAGTGCAAAACTTAATAGAAGGAGGCGCCGGCTCTGAATTGCCGCAAAGCTCGATTGCTGAACTCTCTGTTCAAACAGGAGGATTCGACCCCGAATACGGCAACGCGCTTTCGGGAGTTATTAACATTGTTACCAAAAGGGGGGAAGAGAACCACAAATTTTCCATACGGGCGGACAAGGACGATCTCTTTGGAGGCAAGCAGGTAGACCACCGCAACGAGGTTGATATGTTGGGCAGCGGGCCGATCGCAGATCCGTTTTACTATATCGCGAGCGTGAATCTCCAACAATCCGATACCAGGTGGTGGCAGGACCTGCAGAATTTTTTTACACCGCCATACTCGCGCACGTACAACGGCTTTGGAAAAATCGATTACCTCGTCTCGCCGTCACTACGGCTTTCGGTGCAGTCGCTCTATTCATTCAATGAATACAGGGATTACGAATATACGTGGAGGTTCAACCTGACGGGTCTGCCGATACAGAAGCAAGAAAGTTACCGTTTCGCCGCGATCATCTCCCATACGCCATCCGAAAATTTCTACTACACGGCGAGCGCGAGCCGGTATACGGTCAATAGCCACATCAACGACGGGCCAAAAAACTCGGTCGATACGACTATCTATCAATGGGATTTCTTCCTGAACTACATTATCAGCGGGAACCGCGCATGGTGGGCGGAGCGCCAACAGATTAATAATTTGACGAAGGCCGACTTCACCTGGAGAATAGATCTTCACCATATGCTGAAGTTTGGAGCGGAAGTGAACTTTCAGGAAATCTATTCGGACGTGCTGCAATATGAGCCGCAGGTGAACATTTACGGAAAACCATTTGTCGATAAGCCGTTGCTCAATTACAGTACCGACTTTCGGTATTTCCCGAGCACAGGAAGCGCTTACGTCCAGGACAAGATCGAATTGAGCAAAGACGGCATGCTGTTGAACCTTGGATTGCGATACGATTTTCTCGACCCGCGTGCACAACGGCCAGTTGCGGAACGGGCGGAAACCTCCAGCAACGTGTACGAAACAAGTATTAACTCCACGGTCCCAGCGACGGTCAAACAAGTATTCAGTCCGCGCATCGGCTTTGCCGCTCCATTTGCGGAGAACGGTTACCTTTTTATCAACTATGGCAGGTACTGTCAATTTCCACTGTTCGATTATTTGTATTCCGGTCTCAATAATGTGAGCCTGCAAAAGGGGGTCGGCGTGCTTGTTGGAAATCCGGATTTGAAACCCGAAGAAACGCGTTCGTGGGAAATGAGCATCAAATATGCGCTGCACAGCGGAGCGGTTCTCTCGGCGACGTATTTTCACAAAGAAACTATAAACCAGGTCGACGTAAAGACATTTGTCCCGACGAACAGCATCGTGGCAGGCGATTATGGCTTTGCTGAATTTGTGAATAATTCCTTTGCAAGTGCAAGCGGCCTCGAGCTTATGGTCACAAAAGACAAGGGAAAACTTTTAACCGGGTCCGTCTCGTACACGTATATGTTTGCCGAGGGGTTGAGCGATGACGCACGCGAAGGATTGCAATATTATCAATGGGGTATTCCGGTGCCGGCGGAAATGTTTCCCCTAAGCTGGGATCAGCGGCACACGGTTAAAGTTATATCATCATTAAATTTGCCGATGAACTTCAGGGTTTCAGCTTACTGGTTGTTTAGAACGGGCAGGCCGTATACATATTATCCGTCGAGCGACGGATTCACCCCTCTCGATTCATCACAGGTATTTGAACCGAATAATGCCCGGATGAAAGGATTCAACGTGTTGAATGTGAAAGCGAGCTGGTCGACAGGAATCGGAGCGTTAAGGGGCGACATCCCTGTCATCCTGACTTTTTATATCGACGGACGTAATGTTCTGAACACACAAAATGTTGATTGGGTCGATTCCAGCGGAAGGCCGGGAGGAGAATTAGGAGACCTGACTGCCTTTGAACCATACAGACGAATTAGATTAGGAGTAAAAGCAGATCTATAATAGTGCGATAAAATTCTTTTTGACAGTAGTGACTATCCTCGGCGTTTCGCTTGCACTTCAATCGTGCGATGAAGTTTTTCCACCGTATGAAGAACCGGCCAACGTGCTTGCGGGGACGATGCAGATTAATAGTCCCGATACCGTTGACATGATTCATGATCCGATCGCAGGCTATTTCTCAAATTCTGTATTGTCGATTGACATTTCAGTTAAGAATACATACGACAAACTTTTGCAGGGAGATGCCGAGGTGGGAGAGAATGTCGTTCTGCAGTCTTTTGGTGCATCACCGAAAATTATCGTCATCCCTCTCACATTAGGCAACCTCCTTTCACCTCCGGCATTCATGGGAAGTATTGCGCTTCCGCCTGCTAGTGAAGCAAAATTTTCGGCGCCGTTTATTCCCCTCGGAAGTGACAATCTACCCGTTTATATTGGAAGCCCATATATTTCGAGAGATACAACAAAGCTTTACGGCCCAATTGAGTTTATTGCGACTGCTGATATCAGACTATTCGAGCGGGTTCAACCGATCACCATCAGTAATTATAGGTTCTCTCTATATTTTAGAGAATACACGTTGAAATAGTGCTTGATCCAAAAGCATTGTAAGTCGAAGAGAATCCCAAATTTTTTTGCCAAAATGAAAGGATAACTTGCTCTGCTAAAATGAACAAGACACTCGGTACAAAATTTCAGCAAAAATTTAAAGGGAGGGTGTCCAGTTCATTTCTCCCAGCCAAACTGGGACATCATCAGGTTTATGCAGTGTGGTCAATTGGGTGAATGGGGATTCCGATGAATCGGGAATGCAGAAAGCGCCGTCAGTTGTTGCGGAAGAAGTTCCTGCCGATCGAACTTAGCAGCGTAAGAGGATGAGTGCCGAAGGAAAGAGCATAAAGCGTGGTTCCCCGCTCCGTGGGAATGATGGTAAGCGTGCGTTCGCCAAAGCGTTGATTTTTCACTAATCGAAAAAGTTTCGGTTCATTCACAATAACTGTGGAGTTCCCATCGGCATCGACGGTGATATCCTCACCACGCGCTTCCGCAGCGATCGCTTTTCCGTCCTGCAAGACTCTGACGATCGTCCCGGTTTTTTTAGCCGACATCACGACGTTCGCTCCATTTCCTGAATACCGGGCGACAAGATACCCAGGCTCTGCACCGCCGTCGTACTCAAACGCATCGCTTTTCGCAAGCCAGTGTCCTTGAGCGTAAAATTTTCCTTCGACATACATCCTGGCATCGTCGTATTCCGCCGGGAGTTCAGGACTGTAGCCCTCGACGTTTCCTAACGACCCGTGCAAATAGCCGGTCCGGATCGGCGGCGTCGTGCGTTCGAGCGATGAGCTTTCATATTCTGAGGCGGTAGAGACTTCGATCAACATCGGAAGCTCGCCTCTGAACCCTGCTTCGCGCAAGAGCGTTTGGATCGCGCGATCGATTCTCTCGTACCCGCCCTCCCCCGAATGTTGAACATAAACGCTGCCGTCTCTTCCGATGAGGAACAACGAGGGAATTTCCTGCACTCGGTACGCATCGCGCATCATTTGCGTATTGTCCGCTGCAACCGGAAAATGGATGTCGAGCCGCTGCACGGCTTTCTCCACCAGAGCCGGGTCGCGTGCAAAAGAAAATTCCGGCGAATGGATCCCGATGGCAACGAAGCCCATTTGGTCGTAGCGACGCGCCCATTCGCGTACAAAATTCACCATCTCGAGCGATCGTTCCGAAGTATAATCCCAAAAACAAAGAAGGATCACCTGACCTTGCATAGCATGGATCGTGAGGGGATCGGAGTTGAACCAAAAGTCTCCGTAGATCTCCGGTGCCTGAACTTTATTTGTCTGAAATTGCTTCATCGTGTCGGGGAAATATCATCAATTATCAATGAACAATCAACAATGAACAATTATCAGAATGATTGCCAGAGTCAATAAATCTTGACGATCTCATTGGCCACTTTTAACTGTTAATTGTTCATTGTTGATTGATTGCTGCTCTCTATCACCACGACAAATTCCCCCTTTTTATCCAGTTTCGTCAATCGGTCCAACAACTGAGGTGAAGTGCCGTGGAATATCTCTTCGTCCGGAAGCGTGAGGTCGAACGCAATGCAAATTCGGCGCGACGAGCCGAACGTCTCGCTAATGTCCTTAAGTAGCGCGAGCAAACGATACGGTGTATCCATCAGTACGATGGTGCGTCGCTCCCTCTTTAACTGCTGGAGCTCGGCGATCCGCCGGGGACGTTTGGGGGAAAGCCATCCATAAAAAACAAATTGATCGATCGAAAAGCCGGATACGGTCAGCGCGGGGAGAAGCGACGACGCGCCAGGGATCGGGACGACCTTGATACCGGCCTCGATCGCTTTGCGGACAAGCAACTGGCCGGGGTCGGAAAATACGGGGGTCCCGCTGTCCGAAACGACCGCGACGTTCTTTCCTTTGCTCAGATGGTCCAGGATGATGTATGTCGAAGCCGCTTCATTATGTTCGTTGAGGCTCTCAACCGGCTTTTCAATGCCAAAGTGCCGCAGGAGCCTCCCGCCTTCTTTTCGTTCCTCGTACACGACAATGTCGACCTGCTTCAGCACATCGATAGCGCGCAGCGTCATGTCCGCGAAGTTGCCGATGGGCGTCGCGACGAGATACAGCGTTCCCTTCATTCATTCCCCTCGCCGGGAATCTGATTCTCAAGGATCGTTGCGAGCTGCGGAGATTGCTTCTTTCGCTGCTCCCAGTCGCGGATGAACATAATGATGATCGCGGTCGTTGGCACTGCAATGAGAAGTCCGATGAAACCGAGGAAAAAGGCAAAAACAAACAGCGCCATGATAAGAAGCACCGGATGGATCCCAACTTTCGACCCGATGATTTTAGGCGAAAGGACCGCCGCTTCGAACACATGCAGGGCGGCGATCGTCGACGCCGCCAGGATCATGTGCCCTGCGACGAGCGAGCCGCTGAACGATGCGACGATCACCGACAAGACGAGCATGATCATTAAGCCGAAGTACGGAATTAGATCGAGGACGCCTGCGACGATGCCCAACACAAGGGGGTACTGGATCCCAAAGAGAGTGAAGAAGCAGGTCACAAGGACTGCGTTAATGGCTGCGACGGTGATCGCTCCTCTGATATAACGGCCGAGCAGCTCGTCGACACGGTGGTAATACTCTCCCGCGTAGCTCCGTTTCGATTTCGGCAACAACATCTTCACCCGATGGCGAATGATCGGAAAATCTTTCAGGACGTAGAATGTGAGGAACGGAATGATCACCATGTTGACGATGCGCGTGACGACCGTGGAGAGTCCGCTCACGAGACCGAACGCTCCTTCGAGAAGCCCCTTCATGATAATTTCGAGGCGGGGAGCGAAACTGCTCGTGAGCAGCTCGCGCAGCTGCTGCGTCGAGATGCCGTATCTTCGCAGCGATATCTCCACTCTGTTGGAGAACATCCAATTGGTGAAGTCGTTGGTGATCGCCGAAGCCGCGTCGAGGATCCCGGAAAACTGGCTGAACGCGATCGGAAGAACGAGAAGAACTATCACGGCGAGGACAGCGATGCCAAAAAGGATAACGACAATCGAGGACACCCAGCGAGGGATTCCGACCGTTTCAACTTTCGTGACGAGCGGGTGAAGGAGGTATGCGAACAGCAGCGCAACGGCAAACGGAGCGAGGATTCCGACGATCGAATAGACGAACCAGAATGCGAACAGGATCGTCGAGAGCCACATGATATTCCGGGCGACGTTATGCGACCGGAGAGGATACAACAGGAAAAGGATCGCGCCAAAAACGACAAACGGGGAAATGACCACCCGGATCGTGTAAATAAGGAACAGAACGAGGACGAGCGCTGCCGCAAGGATGATGGCCTCGATCTTGTTCACGTCGAGGAATTGAGATCGCCCAGGTTCGGAAATCGTTTTTCGGATTTCTTTTTTTCGAGGCATCGTGTTCCGATTATTAACGCACAACGCTTTACTTTATGCCAGTGTGGCCGAAGCCGCCCGCGCCTCTCGCGGTGTTCTCCAGAGAGTCCACCTCGTCCCATAAAACTTTCGAATAACTTGCGACGACCATCTGGGCGATGCGATCGCCCCGCTTCACGGTAAACGGCTCTTTCCCAAAATTTGTGAGGATGATCTTTACTTCTCCCCGATAATCCGAGTCTATCGTTCCGGGCGCATTAAGAATTCCGACGTGATGTTTGATCGCCAATCCACTTCGGGGACGGATCTGTGCTTCGTACCCGCGCGGGATCTCGACGGAAAATCCGGTTGGAACCAGGACGGTTTCACCGGGTGCAATTTTCATTTCATCGTCGACTGCAGCATAGATGTCCATCCCTGCAGCCCCCTCTGTGGCATAGTGCGGAAGAGAAATGTCGGAGGCAGATGAGGACACGCGGGAAATTCTTACGGTCAGGCTAGACAATTGATCCCTTCAAAAAATTCAGGGGAAATGTACTGAGAGCGGGGGGGAAAAGCAAACTGCT
Source organism: Bacteroidota bacterium (assembly GCA_035500675.1). Classification (GTDB taxonomy): domain Bacteria; phylum Bacteroidota; class Ignavibacteria; order UBA10030; family UBA8401; genus JAGVPT01. The sequence goes on from DATJXA010000124.1 coordinate 15,854, forward strand.
TGAGGCGGGATCTTTTTCTTTAGTAGATCACCTTGTTGAGGGGATATTCGATGATCCCTTCGGCTCCGGCGCGCTTGAGCTGGGGAATGATCTTGCGCACGACGTCTTCATCGAGGATCGTTTCGAGGGCGATCCACTGTTCGTCGGCGAGCTGCGAGATCGTCGGTTTGCGGAGGGCGGGGATAAGGCTCAGCACATTCTCGACGTCGTTCTTGCGGAGGTTCATCTTCAACCCGACCTTATTTCCTGCGTTGATCGCGCCCTGGAGAAGCATGGCGAGGTTTTCGATCTTCTCGCGCTTCCACGGGTCGGTCCAGCTTTTCTTGTTCGCTATGAGCTTCGTGTTGGATTCGAGCACGACGTCGACGATGCGCAGCTTGTTCGCACGGAGGGAACTGCCCGTTTCCGTCACTTCGACGATCGCCTCGACGAGGTCCGGAGTCTTCACTTCTGTCGCTCCCCACGAGAATTCTACCGTTGCGTTCACCTTGTTTTTCGCGAGGTAGCTTTTTGTGATGTTAACAACCTCCGTGGCGATACGTTTTCCTTCCAGATCTTTGACCGACCGCACCGGAGAGGTTTCGTGAACGGCGAGCACCCATTGAACTTTGCGCATGCTTTGTTTCGAGTAGACAAGGTCGGAGACGCTCACGACGTCCACGCCGCTCTCGACGATCCAATCGTATCCCGTCAACGCAGCATCGAACACGCCGTCCTCGACGTACCGCGGAAGCTCCTGCGCGCGGATGAGCATGCCTTCAAGCTCTTCATCGTCGACGGAGGGAAAATACGAACGGCTGCTGACGGAGAAATGAAAGCCCGCTTTCGAGAGAAGGCTGAACGTCGCTTCCTGAAGACTTCCTTTTGGAACTCCGAGTTTCAGTTTCATCGCTGGTTACAGCCCGACAAATGATTGAAGATGGAAATTGATTGATGGATAGAACACTCCATACAGCAGCCACATCACCGCGCCAATAGAGATCGGAATCGACAGATTGTCGTCGATCCCGATCGCGGATGCTTCGATGACCGTCCCGACCAATGCTGCGGCGATCGCGATCACGTATTCGCCGGCGCTCGTCGAAATTTTCGGCGTCGCTGCGATCACAATGAGCGCTGAAAGGAAGAAAGCGGCGCTTCCTTCCACGCTTTTCTTAAGAAATTTTCTGCTCCCGAACCGTCGTCCCACCAACGCAGCAGCCGAATCGGAAATGATGAGGATGGCGAACGCCGTGATCGTGATGAGCTTCGGAAAAATGAAAACGCACACCGTCGCTGAAATAAGGACGTGCGTCGCACCGCTCAGCCGCTTGACATGCGCGTCATGCTCGTGCGTCCGCAACAGGCGCCCGAATGTGGCATAGAAGAGCCGCGCCGTCGGGGCATGATAATGCCGCAAAATGTCGACGCTCAGAAAAGCCAGCGTGACAGGCGCCAGCAGCCAAAGGGCCTGAACGCGGGAAATAAAGTAGTAAATGATCGGGATACTAAGCGAGCAGAGGTGAATGCTTTTTCGGATGATCTCTGCGCGGTAGTCGATATTCTGTTCAGCGAGCTCGGATGTCGGCTGGTCGCTCATGCTTATTTTTTCGACCGCGCCTTGGCTTTTGCGTTCCGAGAATCCGGATGCCCTCCGTTCGGCGGGTGTCCCGACGCACCGGCGGAGATGAGAGTCACACCGGCCGGGGCCGCTGCCGTTCCGTTGCCGTTCTTTCGTTCAAGCGGAGGGAGCGTTTCGCCGCGAAGAACTTTGTCGATCTCTTCGCCGTCCATGATCTCGCGTTCGAGCAGCGCGTTGGCGAGACGGTGGAGTTTATCGATGTTGTCCGTCAGGATCTTTTCGGCGCGCTTCATGCACGTGGAGACGATCTTCTTCACCTCTTCGTCGATGACGTTCGCCGTGTCTTCGCTGAAGTCGCGGTGTTTCGTCACCTCGCGGCCGAGAAAGATCTCCTCTTCCTTCGCCCCGTACGTCAGAGGTCCGAGCTTGTCGCTCATTCCCCATTCGCACACCATTTTGCGCGCAAGCTGGGACGCACGTTCAATGTCGTTGCCGGCGCCGGTCGTCAATTCATTGAAGATCAGTTTCTCCGCGGCGCGACCGCCGAACGCGTACGTGATCATCGCTTCGAGATATTCCTTCGAGTACGTATGCTTCTCGTCCATCGGCAAGTACGTCGTCACGCCGAGCGCTCGTCCACGGGGAATGATCGTCACTTTATGGACCGGATCGGCTTCGGGAAGCATTTTTGCCACGAGGACGTGTCCCGATTCATGGTACGACGTCACTCGCTTTTCCCTGTCAGAAATGATAAGACTCTTTCTCTCCATTCCCATCATTACTTTGTCTTTCGATTCTTCAAAGTGATGCATGGAAACTTCCTTGTTGTTTTGACGGGCTGCGAGAAGCGCGGCTTCGTTGACCAAATTCGCAAGGTCGGCGCCGGAGAGACCCGGGGTCCCTTTCGCGAGGACCTCGAGCTTCACATCTTCTCCGAGAGGGATGTTGCGCGTATGAACTTTGAGGATCCCTTCCCTGCCGCGCACGTCGGGGCGGTCGACGACAACCTGCCGGTCGAACCGTCCGGGACGGAGAAGCGCCGGGTCGAGAACGTCCGGCCTGTTCGTTGCGGCGATGAGGATGACGCCGATATTTTGTTCGAAGCCGTCCATCTCGACGAGCAGCTGGTTCAATGTCTGTTCTCGCTCGTCGTGACCGCCTCCCAACCCGGCCCCGCGATGTCGTCCGACGGCGTCGATCTCATCGATAAAGATGATGCACGGCGCGCTTTTCTTTCCTTGCTCAAATAGATCGCGGACACGGCTTGCGCCGACTCCGACGAACATTTCGACAAAGTCCGCTCCGCTGATGGAGAAGAACGGAACGCCCGCTTCGCCCGCTACCGCGCGAGCAAGTAATGTTTTGCCGGTTCCCGGAGGTCCGAGCAGAAGCACGCCGCGGGGGATCTTCCCGCCAAGCTTCTGGAATTTCGCCGGCTCCTTGAGGAATTCGATAATTTCCTGCAGTTCGCCTTTCGCTTCATCCGCTCCGGCAACATCGGCGAACGTGATCCGTATCGAGCCTTCGTTGAGCATTTTTGCGCGGCTCTTTCCGAACGAAAATATCCCTTTCGTCCCGCCTCCCTGCATTCTTCGGAAAAGGATCAGCCACACTCCGAGAAGAAGGATCCACGGAAGCGCGCCGATGAGCGCGTTCACCCACACGTTGTCTTCCTTCGTAATGTTGAAGTTGACGTGATGCGTCGTCCAGTTCGCGATGACGGCGTCGTCGATATTCGTATAAGGAAGCGTCAGGGTGAATTTCTCGACGCGCACTTTTTTCCCGGTCGGCAGCGTGATCTCCTGCGGTTCCGTGAGCGTGCCGTGAAAATCGAAATCGTTGAAATTGGATTTTTTGACGACGGCGCGGTCGATCTTGTTTGCGTTCAGGAAATCCTGGTATTGCGTATAGGTGACCTCGTACTCGGTGGTTTCTTGTCCTTTGAAGATCGTCATAACAAGAAACACCAGCATGATGATCGCAGACCAGCTCAGGACGACGCGAAGCACTTTGCCCCAGTTGAAATCGTCCTCTCCGTGCAGCATCGGCTTTTGGCCTCTTCCCTTCAGGCCTTTCGGGGGCAGAAATGGCCGGCGCTTCGGCGCTCCTCCCGGCTTCTGATCCTCGCCGTTGTTCTTTTCTTCCTGTTGATTTTTTTCGTCAGCCATCGCTAACGTGCTCCTCTCTGAGAGTAACAGATTTATTTTTCGAGTTTGTAGACAGCGCGGAGGTTGCGGACCTTCTGCGCATAGTCGAGGCCGTAGCCGATCACAAAATCGCTCGGGATCTTGAAGCCGATGTACTCGATCGGGCTCGGGATTTTGACCGCATCTTTCTTGTACAACAATGTAACAACCGCAAACGACTTCGGGTTCTGGTGTAGGATCAACTTCTTGATGAAATCGATCGACAGGCCTGAATCGACGATATCTTCAACGATGACGATATCCCGCCCCGTCACTTGACAATTAAGGTCCTTGAGAAGCCGGACGTCGCCGGATGAAATTTTCGCGTCGCCGTAGCTCGACAGCTTGAAGAAATCGACTTCGCAGTCGATCGTGATCTCGCGAATGAGGTCCGCGAAGAAAATGAAGGAGCCGTTGAGGACGCCGATAAAGATCGGCACTTTGTCCTTGTAGTCCTTATTCAGCTTTTTCCCCAGCTGCCGCACGCGCTCGCGGATCTGCTTCTCACCGAGATAGAGGACGAAGGTCTCATTGTTGACGGAAATTTTCTTCTTCATGTCCCGCTGATGGAAAGTTTGTAGGCCGCGGACGAGTTGGACGTAATTTTATACCGGTCGTCGATCCTGCATCCGGCAACCCACACAATGGAGCCGTTGCTCTCAACGATGGGAATTCTCCCTTTTTCCATCCGGGGAATTTTAAGGTCGACAAACAGGTCGCTCACTTTTTTCCGTTGCTTCATGCCAAGCGGGATGAACGAATCCCCCTCTTTCCACGACCGGACGCGCAGAGGAAACCTCACCTTCCGTGCATCGACATATTCTATAGACGAATTAGTCCCCAACTTATTGGGAACATTCTTGCATTTGTGGACCGAGAGAGAGAAAAAATCGCCCGTCACGGTCCCTTCTTTTTCCAACGAGAAAGAAAACGAGCTTTCTGGCCGCGATTTTAACAGAAGAATGGAACCGCCGGTTTGTTCGGCCCTCCACCCGTTGCCGCAATCAACGCGCATGCCTTTCTCACCTTCAACGAGAGAAACAAACGAGGAGATGCGTTCCGCAGAAGGATCGATCCCTTTTTCGATGAAGGCATGGTGAACGACCATCTGTCGAATATAACGATGTTGCTTCTTCAACGCTTCGCTCCTGAAGCAAAGCCCGTCGTTTTCTACAGACACAATTGTCGGATAGAGGTCTCGCACAAATCCGTCGAGAAAGTCTGCGGCCTCCTTAAAAATTTTCGAAGACTGTGAAAGCGTCTTCACTAGAGCGGGATTGATTCTCTTCTCAAGAAGAGGAAAAACCTCTCTCCGGACGAAATTCCTCGTATACTTTTCGGTCTTATTCGAAGAATCTTCGCGATACATCAACTTTTTTTCTTTCGCGTAGGAAGCGATCTCCTTCCGCGTCGTCTGCAACAGCGGCCGGACAATATGCGCGTCGCGGCGATGAAGCGGAATTCCAGCGAGTCCGTCAAGGCCGGTCCCGCGCACAAAATTAAGGAACATTGTTTCCGCGTTGTCGTTCGCGTTGTGGGCAGTTGCAACGACATCAGCGTTTAGTTCAGATTTTTTCGCGGCGAAAAATGCGTACCGGAGATGCCTGGCGGCTTCCTGCACGGAAATTTTTTTCCTTACCGCTTCTGCCTTCGTTTCAACCCGTGCAATGTAGACTGGAACTTTATACTTTGCGGCCAATGATCCGACAAATTTTTCATCGGCGTCAGATTCGCCGCCCCTCAGTTGATGATTGACGTGGAGAATTGCGATGTCGAGGTCCCATTCGTTGGCCAATGACGAAAGGAGGTCCAAAAGAACGACCGAATCCACTCCCCCGCTCACTGCGGCCAACACCCTGCTTGCTTTTGGGATTAAATTCCGCGATGCGGCGAACACCTTCACGGCATCGTATAACGACGAAGGAACCTTATGCTTCCTCATGCTGAAACCGCGTTTCGATAAAAAAAGGCCTTTCAATCGCGCAATAGGCTGATCGAAAGGGCCAGCTATCTGTAGGACCGAATTACGGTAAATATACCAAAAAAGTACTGTTTATGCCACTCATATTTAGCCCCTCGCTCGAGCAATGCATAATGCGCCAAATGGCCGATTTAATGAGAACCACCATTTTGACGTAACAGCAGGCTGACACTTTTTCATAAACGGGATGAACAAGCAGAATTTCCGAGTGACATGAAATTGATAACTTTCAAGAAAAGGCCGGTGACGACTCAAAATTTTATTTCATGCTTGACAAAATCTACTTAAATCTTATCTTATTAGAAGCGATTGTTTTATGATGTTCGATCTATTCCCCTTTCAGGTTGCCGCTGAAAGGTCATTTGATTCAATCTTGTACCACCACCCATGCCAAAGATAGCTAATTTGCATCTCTTCTATGCCTGCAGGCCGGCACTGCAGCACGACTCTCCGTACCTCAACGGCCATTACCTCTGTTGTTGCTGACCCCCCTGTTTTTCATTCCAGCAGCTTTTCATTTATTGGCGTCATGATACTATAGGACGTTATGCTTATCCGACGATGTCCTCTTCGTCGTGACAAGCCTTTTTTTTCTGATCGCCCGACAATCGTTGCAAATCGGAAAAACGCCAGGATTGGCCGCAAGGGATGATGCTCCCAGAATTCCTTTTGTCCGGACGCACAAATTTTTTCTTTAGGATATCTCATGCAAAGCTTTAGAACAGAACTTGAAAACCTGCACGACCCCGTCGTCGAACAGGATATTCTTGACCTCGAACGGAAGATAAAACTTTACCGGGACGGGAAGATCGACGAAGATAAATTCAGAAGCCTCCGCTTGGTCCGCGGCATCTACGGACAGCGACAGCCGGGCGTCCAAATGGTACGCATCAAAATTCCGTTCGGGCGATTATCGTCCGAACAGCTTCTTCTCGTTTCCGATATTGCCGAAGAGTACGGAAGCGGAAACCTTCACGCGACCACCCGGCAAGACATTCAAATTCACTATGTCAGCCTGGACCGAACGCCGGAGTTATGGATGCGTCTCGAGCAGAACGACGTCACGCTTCGCGAAGCGTGCGGCAACACCGTCCGCAATATCACCGCATCGCCGACGGCGGGCATCGATCCGCATGAACCGTTCGACGTCTCTCCATACGCATACGAGCTGTTCCGCTATTTCCTTCGCAACCCGGTGTGTCAGGAACTGGGGCGCAAATTCAAGATCGCGTTCTCTTCCAGCGAAGAAGACTCCGCCTATACGTTCATTCATGACATCGGCTTTATTCCGAAGGTGCGTTTCGAAGGCGAAAAAGAAATCCGCGGGTTTAAAGTAGTGATCGGGGGCGGGCTTGGATCGTATCCGCATCTCTCCCAATTGTTGTTCGAATTTCTTGAAGAGCAGCTCATTCTCCCGTATGCCGAAGCGCTTCTCCGGGTGTTCGATCGTTACGGTGAACGCAAGAACAGGCAAAAAGCGCGAATGAAGTTTTTGTTGGAGCAGATCGGACTGGAGAAAATGCGCGAACTCATCCGCGAAGAATGGAAGGCGTTAAAGGTGAAAGAGTTCTGGGTGGACAGAGATGTTCTGCCGCCGCCTTCGATTCTGGAACCCATTGCAACGGCGCGGCAGACCATCGACGAGCAAAAATTCAAG
>DATJXA010000125.1:0-9044 GCA_035500675.1 Bacteroidota bacterium
GACGAGATCGTATTCTGCGGGTATGGCGAGCCGACGATCCGATTTGACGCACTGAAAGAGATTGCGGCGTGGGTCAAGTCTCATGGCGGCAAAGTCAGACTCAATACCGACGGGCACGGAAGCATTATCAATAAAAGGAACATTGCTCCGGAGCTGAAAGGCATTGTCGATTCCGTTTCAATCAGCCTTAACTCCGTCGACCCCGAACAGTACGGCCGGCTTATGAGGCTCGACGGAAAGAAATTTCATGCCGCGATGGTCGATTTTGTTCTTGAGGCCAAAAAGATTGTGCCCGACGTTGTCCTCAGCGTTGTAGGGATGGACGAGGTGGATCTTGAGAGCGCGAAAAAATTTGCCGAGGAAGAACTTGGAGTACGGTACAGAGTGCGGCCGTATTTTTAAATCATAATTATTCTATCGTTTTCTTGTTGATGAAATTGCCGATTCGTTTTTTTCATCTTTTTCTTCTCCTCACCTGCGCCGGTTATTCCTTCCGCGCATCCTCACAAACGTTCGACGAGATCTCGTTTTTGCAGGACTCCCGTTCTCTCGCGAACGGAAAGCTCATCGGCTTCTTATCGTCGTCGAAAGAATCCGACCGCGCTCGCGCGTGCAGCGCACTCGCAAATATCCAGGACAGCACAACGCTACCGTACATTCTCCCGTTGTTGAAAGATTCCAGTTCCATCGTTCGGCGCAATGCGGCGTTTGCCCTCGGCCAAATTGGCGATGCGGCAGCTGGGCCGTTTTTGCTGGATCGCCTCGCAAACGAATCGAACGATGGTTGCCGGAGCGAGTGTATCGATGCATTGGGAAAGTGCGGAACGATCGCGGATCTCGACAAGCTCGTTCTGCTCGCGCATTCCTTTTCGGGCGATCTTTGCAATTCTGTCGCTCTTTCCGTTGCTCGGTTTGCCATCAGAAAAATCAGGGATTCGCTCGCGACTGATTATGTTTCGGGCCTCCTCAGCAATGAACAGTGCGCATCTTATGCTGCCTATGCATTGATGCGGTGTGCCGATTCTTCCTTCGTTCAATCGCATTTACGCGACGAGGCCACTGCGATGGAAAACCGATCGCCGGAAGTCAGAATGTGGGTTGCAACGCTGCTCGGAAGTGCAAGGGATTCAACTGCTATCGCGATACTCATTCGTCATGCGCTGAAAGACCCGGATTGGAGGGTCCAGGTGAATTCGGTGCGGGCTCTCAGAAATGTTCCCATCCAACAGACCCTGTCATCCCTTATTCCATTGTTGAGCGATTCGAATGAACATGTCGCCTTGACTGCATTTTCAGTTTTACGCATCGCTGTCCATGCAGACATGATCGATTCGCTCACAACTCCTCTGCAAAGAATACTTCAAGGTCAGCGAGATTATTCGTGGCGGCGAAGGGGAGAGGCGGCTGTCTTGCTCGCGAAAAATTTAGGAGAACGTAGTATTTCCGGAATAGTAGCTCAGCTCGGGCCGTCTCCATTGTTCAGGGCGAAACTCATTGAAGCGCTCGGAGAAACGAAATCGCCGGAGGCAGTTCCCACTTTAATCAAAGAATTGTCGGATCCCGATCGCCAAATTGTAAGCGCAGCTGTCGCAGCGTATTGTTCAATTGTTGAAGATCAGGATTCCGTCTCTCAACAAAAATTTTGCGGGCAAATTCTGCCATTGTTGGGGCGACGGGATATGACGATTTCCTTTTCTGTCGCAGATGCATTCGGCGATACGCTTATCCGCAAATCCATCCGGTCCCAATATCTGAATCAATTGCTCGCATACTATGGCACGCTGTCAACCCCCGACGACGTCGAATTGATGACCGATCTTATCGATGTCTTCTTCTCTCTTAAGGCCGAATCTGCTATCCCGGCGTTACAACAAGCGGTCCGCGATAGCGATCGGACAGTTGCCCTCGAAGCGGTCAAGGCATTGGCCGAGATGACGGGGAAAGATTATATCAATGAGATCGTGCCGTCGTCTAGGAGGAAAATCTTTTATCGAATCGAAGACACTGCTCTGGTCGGTCGTTACCATTCGGCTCTCATCTCAACAACTGAAGGCACGATACGCGTGCATTTTCGCCCTGATGCCGCTCCGTTTACGGTCTTGAATTTTATTCTTCTCGTCCGACGACATTTTTATGACGGTCTCACTTTTCATCGTGTGGTACCTAATTTTGTCATTCAGGGGGGCGATCCGTTGGGTACCGGATTCGGTGGGCCGGGCTATGCAATTCGGACGGAGGTTTCGCCGGATGCGCTTTTCACGGAAGGAGCGGTGGGGATGGCAAGCGCGGGAAAAGATACGGAGGGATCGCAGTTTTTTATTACTCACTGCCCGACTCCGCATCTTGACGGTCGCTACACCGTTTTCGGTTATACCGACGATATGAACGTGGTCGACAAAGTTCAGATTGGCGACCACATTCTTGCGATAGAACTCGAGAGGTGATCGACGAATTCCGCTACTTCAGATTGAGATACGTTGATTCGTGGCTCGGATCGACAGTCGAAAGAAGCTGCAGTATACTTTTATCTGGATATTCTCGAAAAATTTCTGCAAGTTCCTGATACTTCGCGTCAAAAAACGCTTTCACCACAAGCGAACGGGGGTTCACCGATCTTTTGAAGTCTGCTACGTTCTGAATGAATCTAATGATATTTTTATAGGCGAGATCAGGTTTGACCGTCAGATAATCGATCCCCTTATAATTGTAGAGGTACATTCCTTCTCGGATAGTTTGGTACTTCGCGTTGAGGAGTTCTTCAACAAAGGAATATTTACTGAACGCGCCCGACGTACTGCGATCCCATCCTTTGGCCGAGCCGGGTGCTTGCGCGCAGATCGCGATCGCCTTTTCGAAATAGGGGGTCCCGCTAAGGGGGGGACTGTAAGAATCGAAATCATACCCCAAGACAAGATACATGTAATAGTTGATGAAGCTCATGAGCGGATCGAAGTGGGTTTCATCGCGGTATAACGGCTGATTCTTCACGTACGTGAATTCCCACGAATCGTCGACAAGCCGGAGCATCGCAGTATTCTTTTCCGATTTGTAAACGGGACGCGAACTGCCGATAAAGAATTGCGCGTCGTACGTGTTCGTCGACGGAATCGATGTGAAAAATATCGAAATGGAAACTTGAATTTTATCGTTGCCGATATCCTCGGTGGTCCATTTGTTGGAATTAATGTACTTCTGGATATCGGCGCCAAAACTTTGCAGGGGGTCCCGGGATGAGCCGGGAATTTGATCCAAGTTGACGGTGACTTGAGCTTCGATCTGTCCGACGGCAGTCGAGACAGACCAGAGGAGGGCGCCGATCAACATCACTATCATCAGGGGGGCGCGCATGGCATTCCTTCACAATGTTGTTGGGGAGTTTCTCGCCGGTAATATAACCACTTTCGTTTCTGCTTTCAAGTCGGCCAACGTACACAGCGCGGCATTCGTTCGGCGTTTGTTTATTCTGTCGGTGTTTTTTCCTCCAGCATTATTTTCCGCGTTCGAACGTACGGCCCAGCCCGTTGCATTGACCGGGACCGCGTACGCAAACCTTTACGGGAAAGACGTTGGCGCATTTTTATTAAACCCTTCCGCCATTGCCGGCGTTCAATCTTTTTATTTCAACGCTTTCTATTCTCCGTCGCCGTTCGGGTTGCAGCAGCTTGCGAACCGCGGCGCATTAGTGGCGTGTCCTACAGGTTTCATCGATGCAGGCCTTTGCGTCACTTCATCCGGGTTCTCCCTCTATAAAGAAGTTACCGCCTCCGCCTCAATTGCAAGGACATACAACGGCATTCTTTCCGCGGGTTGTACCGTTAATTATGACCACCTCGCGATCAGCCGTTATGGTTCAGCATCGGTGATTGGTATCGATCTTGGGGCAACGGTTCAAGTGGCGGACGAAATTCGGTGGGGATTTTCTTTGCTGAATGTCAACAGGCCGTCGCTCGCCGGGTCGGCCGATGAGCTTCCCGAAATCTACACCACTGGAATTTCGTGCGAAGTTATTCCTACCGCGAATATCTCATTTGCCCTAGTCAAAGATGTTCGATTTTCCCCTTCTGTCCGAGCTGGCGCGGAGTTTTCGCCGCATGAGATACTTCAACTCAGGTTCGGGGTCTCAACCGAACCGTCGCGCTATTATGCAGGGATAGGCATCCGTCTTTCGGTTGCCTCATTCGAATACGGAGTGGCGACTCATCTTGCGCTTGGCCTGACTCATTCTATTGGCATCTCCATTGGCTTGTGAGACGCACATGAAAAATTTTCTATTGTTTTGCGCGATATTCCCACCGATTGGATTGCTCTTCGCTCAGCAAAAGCCGGACATCCCATACGATTCGCCTGAAATTGAATCCATAATAGAAAATGACCAGCAAGATAATGCTTCTTCCTCGGCGACGCTTGAAGAGCTGGAATTTTATCACGCGCATCCAGTGAATGTCAATACTGCAACTTTCGACCAATTGACGAAGGTTCCGTTCCTTCCGGCTGCTGCTGCGATCAGGATACTATATAGACGCGACTCACTGGGCACTTTATCGTCCTCGGATCTGTGCGGCATCCCCGAATTAGACGACAGGACGATCGAGCTCGTGTCACAGTTTTTAGTTTTTGGGAATTCCGTCGGCGCGGGCAGCGTTTCAGAATCGAGCTATAAAATTTCATCCCGCACACGGACTGTCCTTCAGCTTCATCCGCCCGAACCATTTGAGAAGGGTACATACCTGGGAAGCGACGTGAGAGAATATCAGCGGATAGAACTGACGTCGTCGAAGTTCAGCGGCGGACTCCTCTACGATCGCGATCCGGGGGAAACGTTCGAAGATGGATTTGTCGGCGGGCATGCCGGGTTTGAGAATGAAGGCCTTCTTCGCAAGCTTGTCATCGGTGATTTTACGCTTAATGCTGGGGAGGGATTGACCCTCTCAAGTTTCAGGTCTTCATCAAAGGGAGGAGATGCGCTGAGTCAGATCAAAGCTGCCGGACGAACTATCGTTCCACATCTTTCAGCCGATGAGTTCCACTATTTTCAAGGCTGCGCAATGACGATCGATCAGTATCCCTTTGAGGTCACAGGTTTTTTTTCGTACAAACCTGTGGATGGATCGATCGATTCGACTAACACAATTACCAGTTTTTATACTGACGGATTATTCCGATCGCCGTCAGAGCTCCTCAAAAAGAATGTCGGCCATCAAACGGCATTCGGTGGGATCGGGACTTATCATATCGGAACGACTCAGCGTGTTGGGGTTACCTTTGTTCAATCGCAATTCGACAAAGAAGTAGCCCTGAATTCATTAGCGAGTTATCATGGACGACGCTTTGCCTCAATGGGGTTCAATACGAATCTCGTTTTCGACTCCTTCGACCTTTTTGGTGAAGCAGCTTACAATTCCCTCGCCTCTAGAAGCAGCGTTTGTGGAATAATATTTCGGGTCTCAAAACAATTTTCTTTTTCTGCTCATGTGCGGTCATATTCCGAAAGATTTATCAGCCCCTTTGGATTTGCTTTTGGCGAGCAAGAGGGAAGTGTGAATGGGGAAGAGGGACAGTATCTCGGAATGGAATATCGCGCAACAAATGATGTTAAAGTTTCTTCATACTATGATCAATTCTTGATTCCATCATCCGGATCGTTCGCGCAAACAGGCGCGGAGTACGTCGTGCGCCTCGAAGGGGCTTTGACTAAGTCGGCGAGCGCATTTGTCCAATTTCGTGAAAAGAAAAAGACGACGGAACACAGCGTTATGAATGCATCAGGAGAATCGCTCGATGTGATAGATGAAAGAGGACAGAGAAATTTGCGCGCATCGTGCACGTTTCGCGTCGGTAAAGGGGTAAATATCACGGAGAGGATCGAACTGAACGATGTCTCATACTCCGTTGCAGGCGGCAGCGAACGCGGGACGTTGGCATTTACCGAATTGAATGTTTCGCCCCCTCGCAGCGCATTTTTCGGATCGGCGAGGGTGGTTTTTTTCGACACGCCATCGTACGATTCGCGGCTGTATGAATATGAAGACAATGTCCATGGGGGATATTCTTTGCCCGCGCTTTACGGGTCGGGGGTCCGATGGTATTTTGTATTCGGATGGCAGATACTTCAACAAGCAGAAATTTCTTTCAAGTATAATGAAACGTTGAAGCCGGGAGCCGCAGCGCTTGGTTCGGGCGACTCCGAGATCCCCGGTCCGCTCGATAATGGCCTAACGTTACAGGCCGACCTTACCTTCTAAAAGATTGGATGTTGTTTCATAATCGCATCAGGACATTATCGGGCATGCTCGCTCGTTGGTGGTGTCTCACTTTGACGAATTGCGAAATGAACCGGACACTTTTCTCCCTAAATCCATCAAAAACCCTTCATATTGAATTTGATAAAAAGTTCAAGTGCCCGGTTCATTTTCAAACTGAGACATGATACGCTCGTTGAGGTAGTGGGCTACTTTCAGAAACCTTCCGAAGGCTTTTTTGAGTGAACATTGAAAAAGCAATAGCATTTGTTCGTTTTAGATAGAAAACCTTCGGAAGGTTTGCTGTGGATCGTCAAAGGTAACCCACTACCCTCGTTGAGAATAAATCGAATTTTCCCTATATTGAACATCATGAGTAGTAAAGAGAAAAAAAGAACCGTCGTTGTAGGAATGAGCGGAGGAGTCGATTCGTCGGTGGCGGCTGCGCTGCTTGTCGAGCAGGGCTATGACGTCATCGGCATTACGATCAAGACATTCAATTACGACGATGTCGGAGGGAATGACGAGAACGAAAAGAGCTGTTGTTCGCTCGACGGCATCAACGACGCTCGCATGGTCGCAGCGAAGCTCGGCATTCCCCACTACGTGCTCGATTTCTCCGAAGTGTTCGGCGCTCAGGTCATCGATAATTTTGTAGACGAATACCTGCACGGACGCACGCCCAACCCGTGCGTCATCTGCAACAGGAAGATCAAATGGGAGGAGATGATCCGCAAGGGCACAATGCTTGGAGCCGAGTATGTCGCGACGGGCCACTATGCGCGCGTACGAAAGGATGCTTCGACCCTCCGTTACGTCATTTCCAAGGGGCGAGATGAGCAGAAGGATCAGTCGTACGCTTTGTGGGGATTGACCCAGGATTCCCTTCGCCGAACTATTTTTCCGTTAGCGGAGATGACAAAGACCGAGTCCCGCGCTGCAGCAGAAAGGTTTGGCCTTCGGACTGCTGCAAAAGGGGAGAGCTATGAAATCTGCTTTGTCACCGACAACAATTACGAACGCTTTCTCAAGCACAAGCTCCCAGACCTCGAAACATCTGTCGGGAGCGGTGACATTGTTATGGAAGGGAAGACGATCGGAAAGCACAAAGGTTTTCCGTTTTATACGATCGGCCAACGCAAGGGACTGGGTGTAGCTCTTCCGGAACCGATTTACGTTACCGGCATCAACTATAAGGAGAACGTGATCACCGTCGGATACGAGGATGCGCTTCTTCATACTGCGTTGACGGCATCGAAGCTGAATCTTATCAAATACGATCACCTTCGCGACGGAAAACGGCTTACGGTAAAAATCCGTTACAAGGATGTCGACGAGCCTGCGCTCGTAACGCAGCTTGACGGCGAGGGTGACGGAGAAGGGGTCGTGCGCGTGCAGTTTGATGGTCCCAAACGTTCCATCACGCCCGGCCAATCAGTCGTCTTTTATGAAGGGGACGATCTCGTCGGCGGAGCCGTCATCGAAGCGGTCGATCGTTGATCGTCCCATATATGAGTTTTCCACACAACGGGCGAAGTGTATCTCGCCTTTTTTATTTCTTTTTTTCGAAACGGAATTGACGGATGAAAACTTCACTCGGTTTTGTTGGATTGGGCTTGATGGGAACTCCGATGGTCAAGCGCTTGCTCGCCGGCGGGTTCCATGTGTCGGTATTTAATCGCACCAAAGCAAAGGCGGACGAAGTTGTTGAGCTCGGCGCCCGTTGGTGCTCGTCCCCCGAAGAGGTGGCTGCAGAAGCGGAGGTTGTGTTTTCAATGGTCTCTAATTCGGAGGCGCTTCTTTCGATTGCGATTGAAAACCACGGGATACTTCACGGCTTACGAAGAGAAAAGGTTCACGTTGATTGCAGCACGGTTTCCCCGGCAATGACGCGCCGCCTCGGAGCCGAATACAAAAAACATGGCCGCTCTTTTCTCCATTCTCCCGTCTTAGGCAGTGTGCCACAAGCGGCCGACGGTTCCCTTCTACTATTTACCGGAGGCGATCAGTCGGCTTTCACTCTCGCCGCACCGGCGTTGAACGTTCTCGGCAGTAAGATATGGCGCTTCGACAACCCGGAACAAGCGTCCCATGCTAAATTGTTGTGCAACCTTTTTATTGCCGGCATGGCAACGACGCTCGCCCAAGCGCTGGTCTTTGCCGAGAAAGCGGATGTTGACCCCTCCACGCTTCTTGACATCATCGCGCACTCATCCCTTAACGCCCCCACATACCAGACAAAAGGAAAATCTATCCTTGAACGAAATTTTACTCCCCGTTTTTATGCGGAGCATTTGTTAAAGGATATCAACCTCATTCTTGACGCGGCTGCTGCGGCGAAAGTCTCCCTTCCGACGGTTCCACCCGCTCAGCAATTGTTCTCGGAAACCGTGAAATCCGGTTTTGGCCGTGAGGATTACTCCGCTGTGGTGAAGATCATTGAAGCAATGGCCGGCATAGGCGGGAAGAAATAAATCTCTTTAAAACTACGCAGGGAAATAGTATCTTTGCCATAGCCAGCGAACGATGAGATTGTTAAGATTGCAGACCCGAGCGGCTCGATAATTTTCAAACGGATCAGGTGAGCGGTGCAGCTTTTTCTTCGGATGCGTCATCCTCTTGCGAGCTCGTTTCTTTAACAAGGAGACCCTTATGTCGTCGGACAAAATTAAAGCGCTTCACGAGAAGAAATCGGCCTCGTTGCTCGGCGGCGGGGCGCAGCGGATAGAGGACCAGCACAAGAAAGGGAAACTCACGGCGCGTGAGCGGCTCGATCTGTTGATCGATGAAGGGTCGTTCGAGGAG
>DATJXA010000126.1:0-15921 GCA_035500675.1 Bacteroidota bacterium
TGCATGTCGCCGGGACAAACGGAAAGGGGTCGACCTCGTCGATGATCGCCGCCGTCTTGCAGGCCTCCGGATACAAGACGGCGCTTTATACATCGCCCCATCTGGTCAAGTTCAATGAACGGATCCGCATCAACGGCTCGATGATTTCCGATCGGGACCTCACCCGTTATGCGCAGCTGTTTCGTCCCCAAATCGATTCACTCAACGCAACATTTTTTGAAGCGACAACAGCGATCGCATTTAAATATTTCGCAGATTCGGGGGTTGATTTTGCCGTGATTGAGACCGGTCTTGGCGGACGTCTCGACGCAACGAATGTTTTGATCCCGGAGGTCTCCATCATCACATCGATCGCCAAGGATCATACAGAACTGCTCGGGACATCGTTCCGGAAGATAGCCTACGAAAAAGGAGGGATTATCAAACGAGAAAGGCCGTGCGTTGTCGGAACGGAAAACAAAAGCGCCCTTGACGAGCTCAAGAGGATCGCGCGTCAACGACGCTCGCGTTTCATTCCGGTGGAGATGAAGCAAGTATCGGATTGTACGCCGATGAGTAACGGCGGTCAAAGAGGCAGAATCACAACAGAACGAAGGAGCTATAAAAATCTTATTATTCCGTTGCCGGGAATTCATCAATTCAAAAACGCGGCGATGGCTATTTCGGCACTTGAATGTTTAGACGCGAAAGGTTTGCCCTTATCGGAGAGTGCAATCCGCAAAGGGCTTGCAAACGTCACACGGCTCACGGGACTTCGAGGGAGGTTCGAAATTTTACGACATCGCCCCCTCGTTGTCGTCGACGTAAGCCATAATCCAAACGGAATATCGTCGACCATTGCGGCAATACAAAACCATCGTTATCGGAAGCTTCTTCTCCTTTTTGGTGTCATGGGAGATAAAGATTACCGAAGCATGATCCGATTGCTGTCGGCTCTTCGGCCCGTGGTGTTCGCTGCGCAGCCAATGATGACAAGGGCGCTCCCGTCGGATCGCATCATGCGATTGTTCCGTGAAACTAAATGCACTGCGCATGCGTATTCTGATACCAGGGATGCCATTGCCGACGCTCTGAAAACTCTAAGAAGGGAAGATGCTCTATTGATTTGCGGGTCGCACTATGTCGCAGGTGAAGTTCTTCCGTTGCTCGATAAGAGGCTTCGGCGAAAAAGCTCTTGACAATAAAAACAATTAACTCTATATTTAATCCAGTAAGACCTCTGGTAGAGGTCGTTGTAGTTGGTAGACACTTCTTGATCACCTCGTTTGTTGCCAATATCAAACCTTAATTAATCAATCAGCTGCATCTTTTGAGGCGCGTTTAGCCTGAGTGATAAGTATCTCGCCACGAGTTTAATCAATTATTTTTTTTGAAGGGATGTTGTATCTATGCCAATGGACATTTCCGAACTGAAGTCCAAGAAAATTGCCGACCTTAATCAAATCGCTAAGGATCTGAGCATCTCCGGCTATAGTGATCTGCGTAAGCAGGAGTTAATTTTTAAAATTCTCGAAGCGCAAACGGAGAAAGACGGGCTGACGTTCAGCAAAGGCGTCCTTGAAGTGCTTCCCGACGGATACGGCTTTTTGCGGTCGGTCGACTACAATTATCTGCCGTCACCGGACGATATCTATGTTTCGCCATCTCAAATTAAAAAGTTCAGCCTGCGTACCGGAGACACGGTGAGCGGTCAGGTTCGTCCGCCGAAAGAGGGCGAACGGTTCTTTGCCTTGCTTCGCGTCGAAGCGGTCAACGACGAGAACCCCGATACGATCCGCGACAGAGTTCTTTTTGATAACCTTACCCCGCTTTATCCCAACGAACGCATCAAGCTTGAAACCGCCCCCGGCGAATATGCCATGCGCATCCTCGACCTTCTTTCTCCTATTGGGAAAGGTCAGCGCGGCATGATCGTTTCACCCCCGAAGGCCGGTAAGACCGTTTTGCTCCAGAAAATGGCCAACAGCATCACGCGCAATCATCCTGAGATCAAGCTTATGATGCTCCTCATCGATGAGCGCCCCGAAGAGGTGACGGACATGGAACGTTCGGTCAGCGCAGAGGTCGTCGCATCTACTTTCGATGAACCGCCCGAGCGCCACGTTCAAGTTTCCGACATGGTCCTCGAGAAAGCGAAAAGGTTGGTCGAAGCGAAGCATGATGTCGTTATTTTACTCGACAGCATCACGCGCCTCGCCCGCGCGCACAACACCGTTGTTCCTCACTCCGGCAAAATTCTTTCGGGCGGCGTCGACGCGAATGCGCTGCATCGACCGAAAAGATTTTTCGGTGCGGCAAGAAATATCGAAGAAGGCGGAAGCCTCACGATCATCGCCACTGCGCTCGTCGAAACGGGGAGCAGGATGGACGAGGTCATTTTCGAAGAATTCAAGGGAACGGGCAATATGGAAATTGTGCTCGACCGTAAACTCAGCGATAAACGCATCTTCCCGGCGGTGGACGTCAATAGGTCCGGAACCCGTAAAGAAGAGATCCTTATGGGTGAAGACGAACTCAACCGTGTATGGATCCTGCGGAAATTCTTGAGCGAGTTCACGCCCGTTGAGGCGATGGAATTCCTCATGGAAAAAATGCGCGGCACTAAAGCAAACAAGGACTTTCTTAAATCCATGAACAGCTGAGCGCAACCTCAGAGAATTTCCCAACATAAGCCATCCCAGCGCTGAGGGATGGCTTTTTATTTATCGATCGATGAAAAAAAGCATCCAAACAGACGGGGTCCATTCCGGCGAGTCGAAAGATCGCTTCAACAGGGGGGTGCCGCCCGTTGTTGCGCTTACCTCCACTTTTTTCTTCAAAAATGTCGAAGAGCTGGCGCGCCATAAAGACGGGACCGAGCCCCGGGAAGAATACGGCCGTTATCAAAACCCCACGCGCGCTACGGCAGAACGCAAGCTCGCCGACCTAGAAGGAGCGGATGACGCGATCCTCTGTTCCTCGGGCATGTATGCCATCGCTGTCACACTTCTCCGCATTCTCAAACCGGGCGACCATCTTCTCGTTCTCGACGAGATGTACCATAGAACGGAAGATTTTTTTACATCCGTCCTCGTGAAATTCGGCGTGGAAGTTTCTGTTGTGAAGAGCGGCGATCTTAATTCTCTTCGGAAGGCGATCAAAGAGAATTCGCGTCTCTTCCTGTTTGAATTTCCGACCAACCCGCATTTATACGTCCAGGACCTGACGCAGGTCGTCGCCTTGTGTAAAGAGGCCCGCGTCAAAACAATGGTCGATGCCACTCTGGCCTCTCCGGTCAATGTCCTTCCGCTCCAGCATGGAGTCGACATCGTGGTTCACAGCTGCACCAAGTATCTTGCAGGACATAACGATCTTCTCGCAGGGGTCATCCTTTCCCGAAAATCGATCATTGCGTCTGTGCGAGAGCTTCACTATACGATCGGCGGCGTCCTCGACGCCCACTCGAGCTATCTGCTCATTCGCGGACTCAAGACGCTTTCACTTCGCATGGCGCATCAGAATGCAGTGGGCGAATCGATCGCTTCGTTCTTGTCCGAACAGTCCGGAGTAAAAAAAGTTTTTTATCCGTCGCTTCCCGGGCATCCGAATTACGAGACGGCAAAACGGCTCATGGGCGGGTTCGGCGGGGTGGTCGCGTTTGACCTCGGAAGCGCTGAACGGGCTAAGAAGTTTGTCGATGCTCTTACGATCCCGTACATCGCCCCAAGCCTTGGCGGCACTGAAAGTCTTGTCATCCCATATTCTGTCGTTGTCCCCCCATCAAGCGATGAAATTTCATCCGGCGTGCCACGGATCGAACCCGGCCTCGTCCGCTTGTCAGTCGGACTTGAGGCTAAGGAAGATCTTCTCGAAGACATCGCAAAAGCGTTGAAAACACTCCCGTAATTCGTCTTTGCCTTTTCATTTCGGGAGTTGTACCTTACCGAAAATTTTCTCACACGCTATGATTGATGTTGTCATCGTCGGTGCATGCAGGACGCCCATTGGGTCCTTCGGGGGGAGCCTCAGCACTTTGCCGGCGACAAAATTGGGAGCTATTGTCATCGAGGAAGCGCTGAAACGCGCGCGCGTCGGGAAAGAAGCCGTCGACGAAGTCAACATGGGTAACGTACTGACTGCAGGGGAGGGGCAAGCGCCGGCGAGGCAAGCGGCACTCTTGGCGGGACTTCCTCCGGCGGTGCAATGCATGACCGTTAACAAGGTGTGCGGCTCAGGCATGAAAGCCATCATGCTTGGAGCGCAGGCGATACAACTTGGTGATGCGGATATCGTCGTTGCGGGCGGAATGGAAAGCATGTCAAATGCGCCTTACCTTCTCGAAAAAGCACGCAGCGGATACAAGATGGGAAACGGAGACCTTGTCGACTCCATGATCAAGGACGGTCTTTGGGACGTCTATAATAATTTCCACATGGGTAATGCCGCAGAACTTTGCGCTCAAGAGTGCGCCGTGCCGCGGGAAGCGCAGGATGAATTTGCGATCCTCAGCTATAAACGGGCACAAGAATCGCAAGCCGCCGGCCGGTTCAAAGAAGAGATCGTCGCAATCAAGATCGAGCACAAAAAGGGGGATGAACGTGTGATCGAAGAAGATGAGGAACCCGCGAAAACAAATTTTGCAAAAATTTCACAGTTGAAGCCCGCGTTTCAGAAAGACGGGACGGTGACTGCCGCGAATTCTTCCAAGATCAACGACGGCGCCGCCGCAGTGGTCCTGATGTCCTCTGAAAAAGCCAAAGCCATCGGCGCTCGGCCTCTGGCGAAAATTATCGCATCCGCCTCATCGGCGAAAAAACCGGAGTGGTTTACGACCGCCCCTGCGGACGTCATTCCTAAGGTGCTGAAAAAAACCGGCCTCTCGCTAACCGACATCGATCTTTTCGAGATCAACGAAGCTTTCGCCGTTGTCACACTCGCCGTAAATAAACTGCTCGGCCTCGATGTGAAGAAAGTGAATGTGAACGGGGGAGCTGTCGCATTGGGTCATCCGATTGGCGCAAGCGGAGCTCGCATCGTTGTGACATTAATGAACGCATTGAAACAGCGTAACCTCACGCGAGGTCTGGCGGCGATTTGCATCGGAGGCGGAGAGGCCAGCGGAATAATCATCGAAGCAATGAATAATTAATAATGAAGAATAAATATTGTTCATTGGATGGTTTGGTCACAATTATTTGATAGAAGATAAAAATGCACTCAGTTGAAGTGAAAGAGTCATGCCGATAAAAAAAGTTGCCGTCATTGGAGCAGGAACGATGGGGAACGGGATCGCGCACGTATTTGCGCAGCAAGGGTACCGCGTGACTCTCAACGACATCAAACAAGAATTTATCGATCGTGGATTAAAGACGATCGAAGCGAACCTCGACCGCCAACTAAAGAAGGGTTCTCTGACCGAGCAAGAAAAGAAAGCGACACTGGAACGCATTGCAACGACAGTGCACATTAATGATGCCGTTCGAGAGGGCGATCTCATTGTTGAAGCCGCAACAGAAGATAAAAAGATCAAATTGGAGATATTTAAAGCAATAGATGTAGCCGCCCCCGCCGGCGCGATTCTTGCCAGCAATACATCATCTATCTCCATCACAGAAATTGCCGCCGTCACGAAGCGGCCGTCGAATGTGATCGGAATGCATTTCATGAACCCAGTCCCCGTGATGAAGCTGGTTGAAGTTATTCGGGGGCTCTCGACATCCGACGAGACATTTCGCACGGTCAGGTCTGCTGCAGAATCCCTCGACAAGACGCCGATTGAAGTGAACGACTATCCGGGTTTCGTTTCAAACAGAATTCTTCTGCCGATGCTCAACGAAGCGATGTATTGCGTTATGGAAGGAGTGGCCACGCCGGAAGCGATCGACACGGTTATGAAACTCGGTATGAATCATCCGATGGGCCCTCTCGCCCTTGCCGATTTCATCGGCCTCGACGTCTGTCTTTCCATTATGGAAGTCCTTCATCAAGGACTCGGCGATCCGAAATATCGACCGTGCCCTTTGCTAAAAAAAATGGTGGCCGCGGGCTCCCTCGGACGAAAGACCGGAAAAGGATTTTTCGAGTATGCTTCCGGAAAATAACATTTTATCCATGCCGGTAATTCAATGAATTTCGACCTTAGTGAAACCCAGAAAATGATCCGTGAGACTGCGCGGCAGTTCGCTATCGATGAACTGGCTGCGACTGCGGATGTCCGCGATGAAAAAGAAGAATTCCCGTACGATGCTGTAAAAAAACTCGGCGAGCTTGGGTTCATGGGAATGATGGTGCCTGAGCAGTACGGCGGCGCAGGACTTGATACCGTCAGTTATTCCCTTGCTGTGGAGGAGATCTCACGCGTTGACGCGTCGTGCGGCGTGATCATGTCGGTGAACAACTCATTGGTCTGCTACGGCATCAATGAGTTCGGTACCGAGGAACAAAAGCAAAAATATCTTACACCGCTTGCTTCCGGAAAAAAACTAGGCGCATTCGCCCTCTCTGAGCCGGAAGCGGGGAGCGACGCGTCGAATCAGCGGACACGTGCGGTCCGAGACGGCGATTGCTATGTGTTGAACGGCATCAAGAACTGGATCACAAACGGCTTGAATGCAGATTTTGTGTTAGTGATGGCAACGACAGATGTCTCCAAAGGAGCGCATGGCATAAGTACGTTCATTGTTGAAAAGGGGTTGAAGGGGTTTGAAACTGGGAAGAAGGAACGTAAGCTCGGCATCAGGAGCTCGGACACCGTATCGCTGACGTTTCAAGATGTGCGCGTTCCCGTTGCGAACCGCGTCGGCGACGAAGGGTTCGGGTTTAAGTTTGCGATGAGAACTCTTGACGGCGGACGGATCGGCATTGCTTCACAAGCCGTGGGGATCGCGCAAGCCAGCCTCGATGCAGCCGTGAAATATTCGAAGGAACGAAAAGCGTTCGACCAACCGATATCTCAACTGCAGGCGATCCAATTCAAAATTGCGGACATGGCGACCGATGTCGACGCCGCTCGTTTGCTCACGCTTCAGGCCGCTGCAACGAAAGATGCCGGAGCGCGATTCACGAAAGAGGCGGCGATGGCTAAGCTTTTTGCATCGAAGATCGCCGTCCGCTGCGCCCTCGAGGCGATCCAGATCCACGGCGGATACGGGTACATCAGGGAATTTAATGTAGAACGCTATCTCCGGGACGCGAAGATCACCGAAATTTATGAAGGAACATCAGAAATTCAGCGAATTGTCATTGCGCGCTCGCTTCTGCAGTAGGGTTTGTCCTTGAGTTGCTTTTCCGTCCCCCTCTCGCTAATTTGTTCGTATAATTTGCCGTTAAATTCAGATTGAGAATATTTTTTATCGGAGGAAGACGCTATGTCATCCACTGTTGAGCCAGCATTCGTTCCGACAAAAGAAAAGAGAAACGAAATCGAGACATTAAAAAATTACATAGGCGGGAAATGGGTGAGTTCTACATCCAACGACTATCTGCCCGTCATGAACCCTTCGCTCGGTAAACACATCGCCGATGTCCCTCTTTCGACGTCCCATGACGTCGACGAAGCGGTGAAAGCCGCCCGCGCCGCATTTGCGACATGGTCTGCAATTCCGATCAAGGAGAGGGCGCAAGTTTTTTACCGCTATAAAACTTTGCTGGAGAAAAACGCACACGCGCTCGCCGAGCTTGTCAATAAGGAAAACGGCAAGACGATGAGCGAGGCGATGGCTGAAGTGGAGAAGGCGATCGAAGTGACAGAGTTCGCCTGCTCAATGCCCCAACTCGTCGCGGGCGAAATTCTTGAAGTAAGCCGCGGGGTGGAATGCCGCATCGACCGGCATCCACTCGGAGTTGTCGCAAGCATTACGCCGTTCAATTTTCCCAACATGGTCCCTAACTGGACGATTCCAAACGCGCTTGTTCTCGGCAACACGATGATCCTCAAACCGTCGGAGCAAGTGCCGATAAGCTCCTGCAGGATTGCCGATCTGCTAAAGGAAGCGGGGCTTCCCGACGGCGTGTTCAACGTTGTGAACGGGTCGCAGGTTGTTGTGGAAGCGATATGCGATCATCCCGGGATCGAAGCAGTGTCATTCGTCGGGTCGACGAAGGTTGCTAAAATCGTCTACGCCCGTGCGACGTCGCATCTGAAACGGGCATTATGTTTGGGGGGTGCGAAAAATCATCTCATCGTCCTGCCGGATGCAAATGAAGACATGACTGCCTCGAATGTAGCTGCGTCGATGAGCGGATGCGCGGGCCAGCGATGCATGGCTGCCTCGGCTATGGTTGCAGTTGGGAACGTCGATCGCATCATCGAGAAATTATGCACTGAGGCAAAAAAAATAATTCCGGGCAAAAACCTCGGTTCAGTGATTTCGAAAAAGGCGAAAGAGAGGATCGAAGGTTATATCACAGAAGCGGAAAAGCAGGGAGCCAAGGTTCTTGTCGACGGAAGAAATGTAAAGGTAGAAGGAAAAGAGGAAGGGTATTACGTCGGGTCGACGGTCATCGATTTCGTGCGGCCGGAAATGAAGATTGCCCAGGAAGAAGTCTTTGGCCCGGTCCTTTCGATCCTACGGACAAAGAATATCGACGAAGCCATTGAGATCGAGAACGGTTCTCCGTATGGAAACGCCGCTTCCGTCTTTACCCAAAGCGGCGGTCTTGCCCGTTATGTGATCGAGAAGGCGAGCGCCGGGATGATCGGAGTCAATATAGGAGTGCCTGTCCCTCGCGAACCGTTCTCGTTCGGAGGGTGGAACGATTCGAAATTCGGGTCGGGCGACATTACCGGAAAGAGTTCCATCGAATTTTTTACAAAGCTCAAGAAAACGACTACGAAGTGGAATCCTGAATCGAAAGTCAATTGGATGAGCTGATCGTTTATTTTTAGGGATCGGCTGGTAGGGCGAAAATGAGGCGGCGATGAGCGGATGTTGTAAGGTATCAAGGACGACCGAGCCGACGGGAAAATTCTTTTCGAAGTTTTCGAAGCGTTATGCCAAACGCTTTCGGAAAGGCGGTTTGGAAAAAACTCAGCGCTTGTTGTTGGAGGGTGTGCGCAAAGAACCGGTCGCGTCAAAAGATATTCTTGATATCGGCTGCGGTGTCGGCTCTCTTCATCTTACGCTGCTCAAGGAAGGAGCGTCAACGGCGACCGGCATCGACATTTCCGAAGGGATGCTCGACCACGCAAAAAGGTTGGCCGATGAGCAACGCCTGAAAGAAAAGACGAAGTATGTTCTCGGAGATTTTGTCGATGTGTCGGAAGGTATCGATAATGCGGATATTACGATGCTCGATAAAGTCGTATGCTGTTATGAGGATTACGCAACGCTCATCGATTCCTCGACTGCGAAGACGAAGCATGTGTACGCCATCAGCCATCCTAAGAAAAATATCATGATGGCGTCAGCGTTCAACTTACAAATCTTTTTCGCGAAATTTTTCCGCGACGCATTCCACCCCTTCTGGCACGACTGGAACGATGTGCACCGGTGCATTCTCGACCGGGGATTCCGGCTGATCTATTCAAACTCCACGCTGGCTTGGCAAGTGCTGGTGTATAAAAGGATTTAGAAGAATTCGGGGGAAGGTACTCGGAAGACCTGCCGCTTTCCTTAGCTTGCTCTCTGCGCTTGAAATTTTGTCAACGTCCAGTACACTCCAAAAGCAACTCCAAACCCCACGAACCACGCATAGCTGTAAACGCTCATCAGGAAAGGCCCGACTGAAGCCGGATCAATGAGGTTGACGGTCCCGAGAAACCCGGGGACGCTCGGTACTACGCCAAGGACGAGGGCAACGACAGCTTTCGGATTGAACCCTCCGGTGTACGCATAGCTGCCGTCCGTCTTGTACAAGTCGAGGGAGTCGAGCGTCGTATGGCGGATCACAAAATAATCGCAAATAAGGATACCGCCGATGGGTCCGAGGAGAGCTGAGTAACCGACGAGCCATGTAAAAATGTACCCGCTTGGGTCGGCGACGAGTTTCCACGGTTCGATGAGGATACCGATGATGCCGGTGATCAATCCGCCAAGACGAAAAGTAATTTTGGACGGCCAGAGGTTGGCGAAATCATTCGCGGGGCTGACGACGTTCGCTGCAAGATTCGTCGCGAGCGTTGCGAGGCACAACGCGAAAAGAGAAATCGCAAGAACGAGAGGGTTCGTGAAACGAGAAATCAAGACGACCGGATCCCAGATCGGAAACCCTCCGTAAATGACGATCGTCGCCGATGTTACTGCAACGCCAATAAAAGAATAGAGCGCCATCGTTGTCGGCAGGCCGATCGCCTGGCCGAGCATCTGGTCGCGCTGGGTTTTCGAATATCGCGTGAAGTCCGGGATGTTGAGCGACAGCGTTGCCCAAAATCCGATCATGCCCGTCAGCGATGGAATAAAGACTGCCCAGAATTGTCCTTGCTTCGGGCCGCCCGGAACAAACTGCGAAGGCTGAGACAGCATAGGGCCGAAGCCTCCTGCTTGTGTATATGCCCATGTCAGCAATGCGAGCCCGAGAAAAATGAGAAGCGGCGCCTTCAGATTAAGGAGAAACCGGATCGATTCAATGCCTTTGTAGATCACCAGCATGTTGATCCCCCAGAAAAAAAGGAAGCAGCAGAGCTGAGGAGTATTGATCCCCGCAAACCAAGCGGGCATCGCATTCCACGATGGGACGTAGATCGCGATCATTTTGTAGATAGCCCAGCCGCCGATCCAACTCTGAATGCCGAACCAACCGCACGCAACGAACGCCCGAAGCATGGCCGGAATGTTCGCGCCGCGCACTCCAAAGGACGCGCGGCAATAGACGGGAAACGGGATTCCGTATTTTGTCCCTGCGTGCGCGTTGAGGATCATCGGAATGAGAACGATGGCATTCCCGACAAAAACCGTCAACACCGCTTCATACCAGTTCATCCCTTCGGAAATAAGCGATGACGCCAGCATGTACGTTGGAATGCACGCCGACATCGATATCCACAAAGCTGCGATGTCATACGTTCCCCATTTTCGGTCCGTGAGTTTGGTCGGAGCGATGTCGCTATTGATGAGAGGGCTGTTGCTTATTGCAGAAAGGTCGGCCTCAACTATTTCCGATCGAAGAAAACTTGGCATAGTTTTTTTGCGAGAATGATCGCGTAAAAGTGAAACGAAGTAAGGTTGAGGTTAAGGTTCAGGTTTAGGCTGAGATTAAGGTTTAGGCTGAGATTAAGGTTTAGGAATGAGGAAACCACAAATTATGGGTGAAATCAGGTCACATTATTTCCATGCGCCGGCGTAGGTGTCCCGTTTGAGGAACGAGCCGCGTCCCGCTTTACCAAACCATTTTCCTTTCTCCACAATAATTTCTCCTCGGGAGAGGACCACGTCCGCATCCCCTTTCACCTTGAACCCTTCAAACATAGAATAGTCGACTCGCATGTGATGCGTGGCCGCCGAAATCGTTGTCTCTTTATTCGGGTCCCAGACGACGATGTCGGCGTCGCTTCCGACCGCGATCGTTCCTTTACGCGGATAGAGTCCGAACATCTTCGCAGGTGTCGTCGACACAAGTTCCACCCAACGATTCAAGGTTAGCCTTTTTTGGTTTACGCCATGATGATGGAGCAACTGCAGCCGGTTCTCGACGCCCGGGCCGCCGTTCGGAATTTTGGCGAAGCTGTCTCTACCCAGTTCTTTCTGTTCCTTAAAACAGAAAGGGCAGTGATCGGTCGATACGATCTGAAGGGTGTTGTTTCGCAACCCTTCCCACAGTTTTTCCTGATGCCACTTTTCGCGAAGCGGGGGAGTGAATACGAATTTTGCCCCCTCGAAATTTGGCCTGTCGAGGTCTTCCACTGAGAGCAGAAGATATTGCGGGCAGGTTTCGGCGAATACAGGAACTCCCTTATCACGTGCTTCGGAGACTTTTTCCAATGCGTCAGCGGAAGAAAGGTGAACGATGTAGACCGGGGCGCCCGCCATTTGCGCGAGGGCGATCGCGCGGTTGACCGCTTCTCCTTCGGCTGTCGTCGGACGCGTAAGCGCGTGATAGATCGGAGCGGTTTTCCCTTCCGCCAGCGCTTTTTGCACAAGGAGGTCGATGACGCCGCCGTTCTCTGCGTGCATGCAGACAAGAGCTCCGTTGTTCCCCGTTTGTTTCATCGCACGAAAAATGGTCGCGTCGTCGACCATGAGAACGTTCGGATATGCCATAAAGAGTTTAAAGCTGGTCACGCCTTCACGCACCATTTCGTTCATGTCTTCAAGATGCGCTTCGGGAAGGTCGGTGATGATCATATGGAGACTGAAATCGATGGTCGACTTTTCTCCTTTCTTCCACCACACATCAAGCGCATCCCGCATTTTTGTCCCCTTGGACTGGATGGCGAAATCGATAAGGCATGTCGTACCGCCGAACGCTGCGGCGCGCGTCCCGGTCTCAAAATCGTCGCTTGACGTTGTTCCGCCGAACGGCATATCCATGTGCGTATGGACGTCGACCCCTCCCGGGATAACGTATTTTCCCTTCGCATCAATGACCGTATCGGCTTGCACCGTCAATGCCGCTCCGATCGTCGTGATCGTATTTTTTTCGATAAAAATATCAGCGGGGTAATCTTGTTCGGCAGTAATGATGCGGCCGTTCTTGATGAGCGTTGACATGAGGTTCTCCTGCAAAGAATGACTATACGTTGTTGCCCGAGGGCGGGACGCGGTCCTTAAAGATTTTGTCGACCGTTCCTTTTTGGGCCGCGGGCACGACAAGCATGGCGCTTTTTCGTAAAGGATGTTTGATCGCCAGGACGAGCGTTCCGGTTTGATCGTCCGTCCAGTGGAATGACAGGACGGCGTTCCACGGGATCAGCGTATAACTTTCGATAATGCCGTTTTCCCTCAATTCGATCTTTCCGAAAAAAGGGGACGCAAAGTAGACGACGACGCCTGTGTAAAAAAAGATTTCCGCTGCTTTGTTCCTCGCACTATCTTTTCCTTGAACAGTGAAGACCATCAAAACGATAAAGAGCGCAGCTGTCGCAAACCCGGAAATCAGGCGCATGCGTGCTTTCGGCACCGCGTGCAAGATATTTCCCGCTTTTTCCCTTTTGAAAGGATAGCTTATCACCAACCAGTACAATGGAACAGCCAGCACAATAGCTGCCGCGTCGAAGAGATCGTCCGACGCGAATTGAGGGTTAGCATTTTGAATTAGCACCCATCCGGAAACACCCAAAAGCGCGAGCCCGGTTCCAATGAAAAGACCTCGCTGAGAAGGATGGCGGCTAACTGTCTTACTTCGGCTCGTGTAGAAAAGAAACGCAATGCCGAGAAACGCGGCGAATATTGCCAACCATTCCATGAAGTCGCTAAGCGTTTAAAGGTGCGTCTGTGGGTTTAGAAGTCATCGCGCCGATAATGGCGGCTGCGATCGCTGTCCACACGATGCCATAAATTGTCGAGAACCATGCGTACTTGTAGGAAAATCCAGTGATGAACAGGTGCAGGATGATCCACGTCGGGAAGTTGACGAGCACCCCTGCATACAGCCCGAATACCGCGCCTCCTTTCCAACCTCCGCTGAAGCTTGCAGCAACTCTATCATATACTATAGCGAGGACAAAGATGGTTACGAAGTCGGCAATGACGAACCACAACGGGTTCGTCGTTCCGTAGAAAAAATCTGCATGCTTTGAATAATACATATTCGTCATGATCATTCCCTGTCCCACAAAATCTACCACGTTCATGACGAGCCCGCTTACCAAAACTGCAATCCAGAACTTGCTGTTTTTCACGGCTCCTCCGAATTAGAAAGAATTGGTGATGGTGGATTGAATCGCGCCGGGGCTTGTCTCACTGCCGAGCCGCGCGTCATTCATGATCAGTGTATTTCAATTCCATGTTTGTGTTGGAATTGTCTCAGCGCTTCCCACGTCAGCGGCTGAGGCATCTCTTTCATCAGATCGTTCCAGGTGATCGCTTCCGAGCCGTCATCAAGGCGGACCATCGAGATGCATTTCTCAACGGGGCAGACGATGAAGCAGAGTCTGCAGCCGACACAATCGGACTCTCGGACCTTCGGCTGGTTTTTTCCGTTATGAGGAAGAAGGTCGATGCACTGATGAGCCGTGTCGTTGCAAGCGATGTAGCACAGATTACATTGGATACATTTCGATTCATCGATGCGGGCAACAGCTTTGTACAGAAGGTTGAGGTTCCCAAAGTCCGAAATACACTTCAACGATTTCCCGCGGATATCCTCGAGGTTTTTGTATCCTTTTTCGTCCATCCAGTTGGATAATCCTTCAACCATATCGTCGATGATACGGAATCCATAATGCATCGCCGCGGTGCACACCTGCACTGACGACGCGCCGAGCAGAATAAACTCCAGTGCATCGCGCCAAGTCGAGATCCCACCGATGCCGGAAATAGGAAGGTTGATCTCCGGGTCGGTCGCAATTTGCGAAACCATGTTGAGAGCGATCGGTTTTACCGCAGGCCCAGCATATCCGCCATGTCCTCCTTTTCCGTCGATCGAAGGATTGAGCTCGAGCGTGTCGAGGTCGACTCCCATGATCGTGTTGATGGTGTTGATAAGGGAGATGCCGTTGGCTTTTCCTTTTTTTGCCGCGCGTCCGGGGAATCGAATGTCGGAGATATTCGGGGTCAGCTTTACGAGGACCGGAATCGTCGATACTTCCGTCACCCACTCGGTGATCATCGCGCAGTATTCCGGCACCTGACCCACCGCCGACCCCATGCCTCGTTCGCTCATCCCGTGAGGACAGCCATAGTTAAGCTCGATCCCGTCGCATCCTGTGTCGATAGTCCTCTTCACCATATCGTGCCACGTTTCGCGCTTCGATTCGACCATGAGAGAGGCGACGACAGCCCGGTCGGGCCACAATTTTTTTGTTTCCGCGATCTCTTTGAGGTTGACTTCGATAGGGCGGTCGCTGATAAGTTCGATGTTGTTGAGCCCGATGATCTTCTGGCCGTTGAAATCGATCGCGCCGTAGCGATTGACGACGTTCATCACCGGCTCGCCTATCGTTTTCCAGACCGCGCCTCCCCAGCCGGCTTCGAATGCCTTGCACACTTGATATGCGGAATTCGACGGGGGCGCCGAGGCAAGCCAGAATGGGTTCGGGGATTTGATCCCGCCGCAGTCGGTCGCTAGATTTGCCATTTATTCCTCGATGTGAAATGAATAATGACTATTGACGAATGATTACTCCAGAATCAGAAAATGCCTTCATTATTTATTCGTCATTCATCATTATTTATTGTTTCCAAGAATTTTGTCTATCCCGTGCGCCGCTCTTTTTCCGTCAGCGGCGGCGTTAACGACTTCTTTTCCTCCGTTAATGCAGTCCCCTCCGGCAAAGAATTTCGGATTGCTTGTTTGGTACGTTGCCGGATTGATCCACACATTTCCGTTCTCCAGTTTGAGGTCGTCAATAAGCGAAAGGAAATTTTGTTCGGGTTTCTGGCCAACTGCTTTGATCACCATATCGACAGGAATGCGAAACTCGGAGTGAGGAATAGGTTCGGGAACTCTCTTACCTTTTGTGTCTGGTCGGCCGAGCTGCATGCGAACGCATTCGATCGCCTCGACATGCTGGGTTCCGATAATGCCGACGGGAGCTGTGAGAAAATGAAAGGCGACGCCGTCGCTTTTCGCGAGCTCGAATTCAAATTCATAGGCAGACATCTCTGCCTTGCTTCGGCGATAGATGATCATGACTTGTTCTGCGCCGAGACGCTTTGCTTCTGTGACCGCGTCGATCGCCGTGTTCCCCGCGCCGACCACGGCAACTCTTTTTCCGACATCGACGCTGCTCCATTTCCGCGATGTCACTTTTTCAATGAAGGCGAGAGCATCGTGGACTCCGGCCAACTGTTCGCCCGGGATCTTTAATTGAGTCGGCGTGGCCAAGCCAATGCCGATAAATAT
>DATJXA010000127.1:0-11703 GCA_035500675.1 Bacteroidota bacterium
GATTTTGAACTAAGCCTTGAAGATATGAATGCAATTGTATCGCTCGATATGAATAAAAGCTTGTTTTTCGACCATCGCGATCCGGAAATGGTGAAGTGGTTAGGCAATAGAAAACTGGATATTTAGAATCATGCCTACCCCATTTGAATTTAAGAACGCATATGTAAAATGATGAAAGCAAAAATGTAATCATTCTGGGAGCCAGTGGTAATATTGCCAAACATGTCATTGACATTTTAGAAGTAATGCATATATAGACGAGAAAAAATATGAATAATAAAAAAGTTTGGTTCATCACTGGCGCGGGCCGTGGTATGGGCCTGGATATCGCCAAAGCAGCTTTGGCAAGCGGACACGACGTTGTTGCCACGGGTCGCAAAACAGACAAGGTCGCGAAGGTTATTGGTACATCTGAAGACTTGTTAGTTGTGAAGTTGGATGTTACTGAACCAGCAGATGCAGAGTCAGCGGTAAAAGCAGCCGTTGACCGGTTTGGCCGCATCGATGTGCTGGTCAACAATGCGGCAAGTTTTTATGCAGGATTCTTTGAGGAATTGACTCCTGAGCAAATGGAACGGCAGATGTCTGTTAGCCTTTTCGGTCCGATGAACGTCACTCGCGCCGTCCTGCCCGTCATGCGCAAACAGCGATCTGGGCATATCATTTCGATCTCGTCAAGCGCGGGCCTGACCAGTTTTGAATTTTGTAGTGCCTACTCTGCATCGAAGTTTGGCCTTGAGGGTTGGATGCAGGCAGTTCAATCCGAGGTCATGCCGTTTGGAATAAACACTACCATTGTTAACCCAGGCTTTTTTCGAACAGAGCTTCTCACTGAAGAATCAACAAACTTTGCTGACCACCCCATCGATGATTACCTCGAACGCAGACTTCAGCAAATGCAATTTTGGAAAAGCTACAACGGTAAGCAGTCAGGCGACCCGGCCAAGCTTGCCAATGCCCTGATAACGATCTCGAACCAAGCAAAGCCGCCGCTCCGGTTCATTGCGGGGGCAGATGCTATCGGCACCGCAGAACAGGTAGCCACGGTGCTTCAGCAACAGATCGACGCTTATCGTGAGCTGTCGACATCACTCGCATTCACCAACGCATAGATAAAATTATCAAAATGAAAAATGTAATTATTCTGGGCGCCAGCGGTAATATTGCCAAACATGTCATCGATATCCTGGTGAAAAAGGATGGTATCAACCTGACGCTGTTTCTGCGCAACAAGCGCAGATTGAAAAACCATGACGTTTCCACATGCCGTATCGTTGAAGGCGACGTTCTGGATCATGATCAATTGAAAGACGCCATCACGGGACAAGAGATTGTCTATGCAAATCTTTCTGGCGATCTGGAAGCAATGGCGAAGAATATCGTCGCGACAATGAGCGAAAAAGGAGTTAAGAGACTTATCTTTATCAGCTCAATAGGCATCTATGATGTTCCGCTAAGACCCGTATTGAAGCCTTACAGAAAAGCTGCTGATGTGATAGAAGCATCAGACCTTGAATACACCATTCTGAGGCCAACCTGGTTTACTAATGCGGACGAAGTGGATTATGAAATAACGCGAAAAGGCGAACCGGAAAAAGGGTCGGTGGTCTCACAAAAAAGTCTGGCAGCATTCATCTCAACGATTATACGATCTCCTGAAAAGTACGTCCGTGAAAACCTGGGAGTGAATAAACCAAATTCTTAATAACCGAAATTTGTTCAAGAGAAAGCAGGAGGCGAAATGACAGAGATCGCGGAATGGAATAACTTCTACGTCATCGTGGGCTCGGCAGCGGGCGCGCTTATTGGATTGCAGTTCGTCGTTATAACGCTGATTGCTGACAGATCAAGGGTGCGGGACGACGCGCCGGCAGGAGCTGCCTTCGCAACGCCGAGCGTTGTTCATTTTGCAACGGTGTTGTTCCTTTCGGCGATCCTATGCGCTCCGTGGAAGGGGATCGAAACGGCCTCTGCTTTATGGGGAGTCATGGGCCTGAGCGGGATCGTATATACGATCGTCGTGGCTCAACGTATGCGAGCTCAAACACTCTACCGGCCGGTGTTTGAGGACTGGCTCTTTCATAGCATTCTTCCATTCGTGGCATATCTGATGCTTTCTGTCTCAACATTGTTCGCTCACTCCGACGATCGCTTGGAAATGTTTTTTGTCGCCGGGGCCGCACTCTCGCTCCTTTTTACTGGTATTCACAATGCCTGGGACGCAGTTACATATCACGTCTTCACACGGAACAAGGAGCATGGGGGAGCTGAGCGTCGTGGGTAGAATGTTTGAAATCCAGAATTCGTCTCTAAGCTTCATCTGACGAAAAGAACACCTTCGCAAGGCGGGCAACACAATTGTCAGATATGTCGAGGGGCTCCTTTGTTCGTTGTATATCCAGGATGAGTCCTCGTTATCCCTTCCGTCCAAACCTTATGATAATGGAAAATCGCAGATTGCGGAAAGTTCGCACTTCTGATAGAAATGCGGAGCAAAATCCCGATCCCCACAGATCGGGATTTTCCTTTTATGGCTTAGACCAAGTACGTTCTGAATTCCGCAAAAAATGATAGGTTGTACATCGGACGGACTCAATACCTGGCACAGCGTTTTTTGCAGCGCAAAGCGGGTGAAGTGTTTTCCACTCGGTCATATCGTCCGATGAGGATCATCTACAACTCCTATCGGTACTCCTCCTAAAAATACAATCCATGCCACACCACCGATGGTGCGATCCGCACTGCCGGCATCGGGAGATGAATATAATTGAGTATCTCCCACATCTGTTTCAAGAACTTCGTGTCTCCAGGCATCTTCCGTAGATCAAGGTCGAGCGAAAGATATGTTTCGTGATACGGCCGAGGCGTGTTGAGCCCGCGAACTGTGTAGCCGGCGGCAAGCCCAATGATGGGCGGCCAATATTGCCGGAGAGAAGGCGGAAGAAGATCGTGAACGGTGACCCCCATCCAGAACTTCTGCCCTTCGTGGTCCTCGAGAAACGAAGGGAGTTTTTGATTCTGGGCAACCACCGCGTTGTGAGATGCGACGTACGAAATTTTTGGCGTGAAATTATTTAAGACGGGAAAATAATACTGCGCGACGGGATAGGCAACGCCAAGCGTGTTCGCGAGTTCGTCTACGCGGTCAAACCCGAGGTAGTCGATATGACCGTCCTCGATCTTCATGAACGTAAAAAAAACAAGCGATGTTGCTGCACCGTATACGACCGCATCCCGTTTGTCAAATCCCGCCCATGAAAGCCCTTTCGCCGCGAATGTCCCGCCGATAAAACTGCCGTAAAAATGAAGCAGCTTGTCTTGGTTCAGCGCATAATTAAAGTCTTCGTGAAAATGGAATGCCGTGTAATGGTCTGCCCACAGCGGCTCATACCTCGCAAAGTGGACAACAACGCCGGCAGCGACGACCGATCCGCCTAATATTGAAAGATCTGTCGCATTAATATGAGAACTGTCGGGCGCAGAGTCCTTCGCGCGTCCATTCTGAGACAGAACAAGTGCAGAAGGCAACAGGAGGGCGCACAGAAGCACCGAGATGATTTTCCCCCTCGGGCAACGATGCAAAAAAGGTAAAGCCTTTCCCTCGATCATTCCCATTTGTCAATAAATATAAAATAACTGCAATGGTCAACTCATTTTGTCCCCCGGTAGCGCTTCGTTTTGTGCGGTATAGGGACACTATCTTAAGATTCCCGACAGAAACATTCGGGAATGACGCATCTTCTTTTCCGTCATGCCCGCGTGTTTTAGGCGGGCATCCAAAACCTACCACTACCTGTTCCCCACCCAAGCTGTTTAGCGATCCTAAAACTATTCAAAACTATAGGGGTTCGCTAAAATTTGAAAGCAGGAAAAAGGAACTATGTCTGGAGATAGTTTTCTAACAATTTTCAACAAACGTTTGATAATAGTGTTAGATAATGTATATTTGAGCGGATAGCAGAGTTACTTTAGAGAGGGGGGCGAGGTAAATGGCGTAACAGTAGGAGAGCGTGTGCTATTATGTTGTATGTACCATCATGTTGAAGCGGATAAGTTTTCAAATTCTCGGGCAATTCTTGAAGAACATCTCAAGTATATCGATAAAAACTTCAATGTCGTTCTGCCGGGAGATCCGTTATCGAAAGATCGTACAAACATCTGCCTGGTCTTCGATGATGCAAGCTACAGCTTTTACTCCTATGTTTTTCCGTTGCTCCGGCAGATAAAAATCAAGGTGCTCCTTGCGATTTCGCCAAAATACATTTTAGATTCGGATGGCGGGGTCGAAAAAACGATTCGCTTAAGCGTCCCCGCTGAAGAGATGATGCGGGGAGAGGCATACCGTGAAAAGGTGCCGTTTTGCACATGGAGAGAGCTTAAAGAAATATGCGCAAGCGGTGTCGTGAAAGCGGCGTCGCATTCTTATTCCCATAGTAATTTGCTCCAAACCCCGAACGTAGAAGACGAAATTACAAAATCGAAAAAAATACTTGAAGAGACCTTATCTCAAGAGATCAACTCTTTCGTTTATCCCTACGGACAATTTAACGCATCCATCGCAAACCGTGTCCGAAAAAACTACCGGTACAGTTTTGCCGTTGGGGCGGGAAATAATAAAACGTGGGACGGAGTAGGCGGGATTTTGTTCAGAATCGCCGCCGATGATCTACACGATCCCACCTCCCTCTTTAGCCAATCAAACCTCAGAAAATATCAGTTCTCGCGTTTCAGACTTTTTGCAAAGAAATGGTTCATGGATTATCGGGCTTCGGCGTAGCGTCCTTCGAACTTTTTGACAGGTTGTGAAAATTCTTCTCGTCCATAATTTCTATGGATCAAGCGCACCAAGCGGGGAGAATACCGCTTACACTGCCGAAGCCGCCATGCTTCGGAGCCAGGGACACTCGGTCGTTGAATTTACTCGTCACAGCGACGAGGTGCGAAGTAAAGGACTTTTCGGCACAGTGAAAGGCGCCGCGAGCACCGTGTGGAACCCTTTCAGCGTGCACGCGTTAAAAAGGAAGATGAGGGAAACACAGCCCGATGTCGTACATATCCACAATACTTTTCCCCTTCTTTCTCCCTCAATATTTTACGCATCGCGGGAACTCAACATTCCCACCGTGTTCACGATGCACAATTATCGCATCGGCTGTTCCGCGGCCACGGTTTTACGAAGCGATCGGCCGTGTCTCTTATGCCTCGATCAACGAAGCGTGATGCCCGCTCTTCGTTACGGATGTTACCGGGAAAGCCGGCTTGCGACATTGCCCGTTGCAACGATGATCGCGCTCCACAACGCAAAAGACTCTTGGCGCCGTAATGTCGACGCATTCATCACATTGACGGAATTCCAGCGCGAAAAGATGGCCGGGTTTGGGATTCCGTCGAATTCACTTTTTGTCAAGCCGCATTTTTTGCAAGATCCCCCCGAGCCTGTACACTGGGATCTGCGTGAACAAAAGGCGGTCTTTATCGGCAGGTTGTATGCTGCAAAAGGAATTCACGTCCTTGTCGACGCATGGAAGCGATGGGGAAAGGATGCACCCCGACTCGAGATCATCGGAGACGGACCGATGAAAGAGGAACTGTGTCGAACTGTGGATGGAAGTGAAGCGGCCGGCGCAATAACTTTCGCCGGCAACGTCTCAAGGGACGAAGTACTCAGGCGTCTTTCGAAAGCTAAATTGCTTATTCTCCCGTCGCTTTGCTTCGAAGGGTTTCCAATGGTCATTCAAGAGGCGTTCGCGCTCGGTGTGCCGGTCGCCGCATCGAACATCGGGTCGCTCCCCTATCTCGTCGATGATAAAAAGAGCGGCGGGCTCTTCCCCGCCGGGAATGCTGATGAAATCCGGACGCGCGTCCGCACGATGTTTGCGGACGACAACGCACTTCGCGCAATGGGTGAACGAGCCAGGCACGAATTCGACGAAAAATATACGGCAACAAAGAACCATGCAACGCTGATGAGTATTTATGCGACGGCCGTCGCGCATCGCGCCGCATCGCAGCATTGACGGCATATGGATTTTCCGCGCGAAACGATATGGAATGTGGACGTGCAAAGGGCGGAGTTAAACCAATTTCTCGACGCCATTGATGCGGGAATATCGCAACAGACGACACCGCGGACGCTGTTCTGTGCAAACCCGCATTCTCTTGTTGTCGCCCTGCACGACCGGCCTTTTTTATCGGCTCTCCGTGCGGCGGATTTTCTTATCCCGGACGGTACGGGCATCGTTCTCGCGTCGAAGATACTCGGAGGAAAAATCAAATCTCGTGTAGCCGGACCCGATATTATGACAGGACTTGCGTCCCGCTGGAACGCGCAACGGGGAAAATCATTTTTTTTCCTCGGATCATCGGCGGGCGTGCTCGAACGCATACGCGCGCGCATGGCCAGTGAGTTTCCTCACGTCCATGTGGGCGGAGTCTTTTCTCCGTCGTTTGCCGAAAGACTTTCGGACGAAGAGAACGCGCGCATCTGTGAAACGATCAACCGCGCTGCCCCGACGGCTCTCTGGGTGGGCATGACGGCGCCAAAACAGGAAAAGTGGGTAGAGGAACATCGGAGCCGGCTTGAGGTTCCGTTGATCGCGGCGGTCGGCGCAGGGTTCGATTATTTCGCCGGCTCCAAACAACGGGCATCGAGGCCGTTGCAGAATCTCGGACTCGAATGGCTGCCGAGGTTGATCCGGGAGCCGAGAAGAATGTGGCGGCGTAATTTCATTTCAACGCCGCTCTTCCTGTACTACGTTCTTCGCCAGCGTTTCGGACTACTCAGTGCGGAGCCGCAATGAACCACGACAGAAACATGAAAAGAAATGCTTAGGTCGAAAAAACTTTTTAAGCTGGGATTGATGTTCATCGACGGCATTACGCTGTTCGGAATTTTCTTTATGCTCAGCCTTTTACGAACCGACGTCGACTTCACCGTCGAGTACTGGTATCGTGCAATTTTGCCGATGCTCCTCACGTGGTTGATCCTCGACGGTATCGGCGCCTACAGTCCCGACACCGACATGAGGAGCCTGCCGTTTACGAGTCAGTATATCCTGGCGATGATCATCATCGTCGTGTCGACGATCGTGGTCGTATACCTCTTCAGTTACAAACCGGCATTGCAGTTCAGCCGCAGCGTCCTCCCGACGACCTATCTGCTGTTTCTGACGATCTCTCTTTCTGTGAGGAGGTGGATCCATTCCCGCCTGGCCGATGACCGCCGGAAAAGATTCTATCTTGTCCTCGGAACCGACGAGACGGCCCAGGAGTTATACCGCACGTATACGAAAACCCCGAAAGACCAGCACGTCCGTTTTGCAGATCTGAACGGGAAGAAGACCGGAAGCCCCATCAGCGGAGAGGGGTCGCCGATGATCGAGGGCAATGTGCTCACCACGCTGCGTTCGATGGAGACGGAGTGCGACGGCATTATCCTCACGGAAGATAAAACTTCGTTAAGCGACACCGTGTTCAGACAACTCGTGGAGCTGCATTTCCACAACGTCCCTCTTATTCCGAGCAAACTTTTTTTTGAAGAAAATTTTCGGAAGGTGCCTCTCTTTATTCTTAATCGATGGTGGCTGTTCGAAGGCGATCTCTTGCTCGTTCGCAATCCATGGTACACGCAATTAAAACGATTGCTCGACCTCGCCATTGCGATCATTAACCTTATCGTGTTCTTCCCTCTCATGATCCTCATCGGGATCCTCATCCGGGTCGAAAGCCGGGGTCCGATCATTTTCCGTCAGACGCGTATCGGCAAGAACGAGCTCCCGTTTACGATGTATAAGTTCCGGACGATGGTTCACGGTGCCGGCAACGCGGGCGACAAATACGTACGGGAACACGATCCCCGGGTTACTCGTGTAGGGAGGATCTTGCGCCTTACGCGCCTCGATGAACTTCCACAATTTTGGAACGTCTTAAAGGGAGAAATGAGCGTTATCGGGCCGCGGGCAGAATGGTTTGAGGTCGCGCGTGAATATGAGCAAAAAATTGAGTATTATCACTTTCGCCATCTTGTAAAACCGGGAATTACCGGTTGGGCACAAGTGAATTACTCGTACGGTGAGAACATCAATGATACGATCCAAAAGCTCCAGTATGATCTCTATTATATTTCGCATTATTCGTTATTGTTAGACATCGATATTATGCTCAAAACAGTTCATATCATGATGTTTGGTAAAGGTCAATAACGCTGGCGCCGAAAATTCCTTGTGTTGCGCTCGTCCAACGGGCAGCACGGTAACCAATCTTATCAACTATGGCAACAAAACCTCGAACCGATCGCAGTTCAAAATCACAGCCGACTCTGGAGTTGAGTCTTCGTGATTATATCGAGATACTCGAGCGGTGGAAGTACGTGATCATGGGGATCACTGCAGGCGTTTTTATCGCAGCGGTTCTTTACACGTACCTCGGCGAATTTATCTATG
Source organism: Bacteroidota bacterium (assembly GCA_035500675.1). Taxonomy (GTDB): domain Bacteria; phylum Bacteroidota; class Ignavibacteria; order UBA10030; family UBA8401; genus JAGVPT01. The sequence continues at coordinate 8,442 of DATJXA010000127.1, forward strand.
AGGGCCAGGCTATCGTGCAGGTGAGCAGCAAGGCGAAGAGCGATATGGAGATCGGCTCGCTCGACCTCTCGTCGCTCGGGGGTTCGACGCGAAATCTCATGAAAGAGATAGGGATCCTCAAGTCAAGAGCCATCGCTGAAGACGTCCTTGCGCTGCTCAAGAAAAACCCTGTCGCAACGCTCGGCGGTTCCGATACTCTTGAGATCCTCCTGCGGCAAGACGATGAACCATCCTTTGGACCGTATGCCCACAACGAGGTCATTATCGATCGACTCGAAGATGCAGCATCTTTCGACCCGGATAAAGCCTCCGACGTTATTTTTATCAGCGCGCTGAGCCCCGACCCGAAAGAAGCGGCGATCATCGCGAACACGTATGCCGACGCGTACTATCAAAATAACCTCAACGCAAGCAGACGGCAACTGACCTCCACGCGCGAGTTTCTGGAAAGAACGCTCCAGGCAAAAAAAGCGGCTCTTGATACCGTCGAAGACGCTTTGCGGCGTTACCAGGAACAGCACGGGTCGATCGATCAGGAGAGCCAGACCGTCGTCACTACGATCTCAAACCTTGAAGCTCAGCGTGACGAAACCGAAATTGCAATTGAAACGGCGAAGAACACAATTTCTTCCTATGTGAACAGGCTCGATGAAATCAAGCGCATGCTGCCGAAGAACCAGGGAGAGGAAATCGATGCGGACACCAAACGCATCATGGATATGGTGAAAAGCATCGAGATCCAAAAGCTTCTCGAGCAAATAAGCGCATTGGAACAGGAGCGCGATCTTGTCAAGGAAGAAAATGCCGGCTCAAAAGATCAAGATATTGTCTCAAAACGCATATCGGACATTAACGCGCAGATCGCCGCCCTGCACAAGAAGATCAACGACCGCATGAATAGCGGCTCGTCGAAGCCGGATAAATACACTGAGAGCGCCGAACTTGCAAAGGACCTCACGACAAAAATTACCGACGCGCAGATGCAGCTCCAGTCGCTCGAGATCCGTCACAAGGCGCTTGTCGCAGGTATCGCTCAAAACGAATCCCGTTTCCAGGATATCCCGAGGATCAATATCGAATACGCGCGGCTCCAGCGGACCGACATGACCCTTCAAAAAGTCTACAGCGCTGTCGAGGAAAAATACCAATCCGCGCTGATCGCCGAACAGTCCGAATTCGGATACGTCGACGTTCTCCAGAGAGCTGTTCCGCCGACGACCCATTTGTATCCGAACATTCCGAAGAACCTTGGCTTCGGATTCTTTATAGGCCTGGTGCTGGGCGTCAGTTCGGCGTTCTTAATTAACTACTTCGACGACCGGATCCACAAGCCCGAGGACATCAAACGCCGCGGCCTCAGCGTGCTGACGGTGATTCCCGCAATGGACAGCAAAACACTGAACCTTGTAACGCGCGTCGACGCCGTCGACCATACCGTCAACGGAGAACGGGGAACGGTACGACGGGACGCCAGTCAAGAAGAGCTGGAGCCGGCAAGCGAGGGGCCGGTCATCGACCCGCATCTCATTACGGCCATCAACCCGTATTCAAGAATTGCAGATTCCTACCGTCGGTTGAGGACGAGCGTCCAGTACTGGAAGAAGGATACGCCTATCAAAAGCATCCTGATGGCGAGCGGCGCTCCGCAGGAAGGAAAATCTCTCACCACGGCGAACCTCGCTGTTGTGTTCGCCCAAACGAGAAAAAAGGTTCTCATCGTCGACGTAGATTTGCGTCGGCCGACTGTGCATGAGATCTTCAACCTTGACCTTGAACCCGGCCTCACCGAGGTCCTTTTCGGCGAAGTCGACCTTAGCGCTGCGATACGACATTCGTTCATTGAAAATCTCGACATTCTCCCGTGCGGCTCCATCCCGTTAAATCCGACCGAGTTGATCGGTTCCGTGACAATGAAAAACCTTAAGGCGGAACTCGACAACATGTACGATATCGTCATGTACGACTCGCCGCCGATCCTTCTCTTTACCGATTCGGAACTTCTCGTTGCGCTCGTCGACGCGGTCGTCTTCGTCGTAAAAACGAATTCAACCACGTTCGACAGCCTCGACCACTCGGTCGATATCATCGAAGGCATACGGCTCAACCTCGCGGGCATTGTCGTCAACCAATATCAATTGAATCGGCTGCACCGCGGATACTATCACTTGCACGGCGAATACTACTACCAACAAAAATATGCTCCCAAGGACAAGACTTAGCTCTCAGAGACGCGTAGTTTTGCGGGCCTGCTTGGTGATGGCCGTGGCGGCCCTCGCCGGTACGCAATTGCTCGCTCAGGTTCCAACCGAATCGGAGCTCAATACCGCGAAGCAGGCAAATCAGAACAGACCGGGGTATTATTTCTACGCGAAGCCGTATGAAGTAACGATGACCGTAAATATATGGGGAGAGGTGCCGCAACAGGGCGTCTACGTCATTCCAACGTCTACCGACATCATCGAACTTATTTCATTCGCCGGCGGACCGCGAGAGAGGTCAAATCTGGATGACGTCCTTCTCTACCGCGTTTCCGGAAAAAAAGAGGCAAGGGCGAAGACTTTGTACAAGATCGACGTGCGGGATATCCTTGAAGGCAAATCGCCGACGGTACCACTCGCGCCGGGCGACATGATCGTTGTCAAGAGACTCTCGGAAGGCCTGTCGTGGCAGGACGTTCTTACCATTGTCAATACTTTGACAGCCCTATCGGTACTGGGAATCAGCATCTACAACCTTCACAAATAATTTTGGGTTCGATCGCTAAACTGCATCGGCATGGCTTCGATGTTTTTGGTCGAGGGTTCGAGCGACAACGATATCACACCGCACATCTTTCTCGCCAGAGTTCCGTTTCTGATCCCATTGTTTGCGATAGCGGGTTTACTTTCGGATGAGTTCTTATTGAACGATGAACTGTGGATAATAAAATTTCCAATACTCCGCCAGTGATCATCATAGAGCCCGTAAAAGGGCTCTCGGCGCTGCGGTTTCATGAGATATGGGAGTACCGCGAATTATTCTATTTCCTCGTCTGGAGGGATATCAAAATACGGTACAAACAGACATTTCTGGGAGCGGCATGGGCGCTCATCCGTCCGTTGATGGGAATGATCGTCTTCACGCTCCTTTTTAATAAGCTTGTCGGCTTTTCCGTTAAAGGCGTGCCGTACCTTCTGTACACTTTCTGCGGCGTGGTGGCATGGAATTTTTTCTCGGAGGGCGTTACAAACGCGAGCCAAAGTCTCTTGGCGAATGCCAACCT
>DATJXA010000128.1:0-23353 GCA_035500675.1 Bacteroidota bacterium
CCTATTCGGTTGAGGCTTTGATCCGCATTTTAATATTACAAAAAAACGATCGGATGTCAAGAAATCCGGTAATGGTACGTTTTGGATTCCCAATGGAAACGTTTGGGAATGGTGCGGACGTAGCGCTCGTCATGCTCGACAGAGTTCGTCGAAGTCTGACGACCCGCGTGCTTTTGGCTGGCATCCATGTAACAGTGGAAAGAAATGGCTAAACGTACCACTACCAGAAATCCGCCGCCCTAGATTTTCGAAAAGCATGCGATGACGCATAAAATAGTTTTTTCGTCCGTCATCCAATTGACTTCAGAGGCGAAAATCGTAATATTCAACTCATTAATTTTTTGGTCCAAGGTATGACAATGGTTTCAAAGGGTGTCGCTTTCTTAACCGGTGCCACGGGATTTATCGGCTCGCGCGTGCTATTCCTCCTTTGTGAGCAGGGATGGAAAGTTCGTGCTCTCGTTCGTAACCCCGAGAAAGCCGGGACTGGGCTGGAAGGCTGGGACACGGGGATGCGTCAAAACGTCGAGTTTGTCAAGGGGGATTTGTTTGCGGGGACGCCTTCCGACAGAATGAAGTTATTTAGTACATGCCTGGACGGAGCCGAATTTGCCATTCATCTTGCCGAAGCGAAAACACAAGAGAAAGATTTCGACGTAAAAAACATCAAAGCCGTTGGATTGCTCCTCGAAGCGGCAGCGGCGAACGAAAGTCTTCAGCGGTTTGTGCTTGTTTCGGCATTCATGGCGGGAGGATTGCCCCAACCCCTGCCAAAAATATTGACGGAAGAAATGACGGGCGTCGAATTCCCCGATCGTTACTATCGATGGAAAAGAATGGCCGAGCGCCTGGTGATGAAAACCGCTTCACATTCCCGCTTCTCATTCTCCATTGTCCGGCCGGCGCTTGTTTACGGCCCCAACGCGCAATGGCTTGTCCCGATGCTGAAGATCATCAAGCGAATGGGAAAGTACTATCTTCCGCTCTCAAACGGCGGGACTGCGCTGTTAGGGACGGTCCATGTCGAGGATGTAGCCAATACGATCGCGTCCTCGGGATGGAGCGATCATGCCCGCAACCAGATCATTCATGCGGCGGACAATGGCGGAACAACGTACCGAGACTGGATCCAAACTATTGCGACAACTGCCGGTTGGAAAGTTCATATCGGACGAATTCCCCCCGGATTCGTTTACGGCACCGCAAAAGCCGCAGACACGGTCACAGCGCTGTTGAACCTGCACTATGGGGCGAACTTATGGGCACAGGTGCTGACAGTGGGATGTGCTTACTCAAACGAAAAGATGGTACGCATCGTCGGCCGACTAAAGAATCCGACTATTTACCAAGGCGTTCCTCAAATGATGGAGTGGTTCGCTCGAACCCATCCATAGCCCGTTCGCCCATCCACCTATTTTTCGCCCTGCTCCGTTCCTACTTTTCAATCGGCGCATTAATGAGGTTGCCCCACTCCGTCCACGAACCGTCGTAATTGCGGACGCTTGGATATCCGAGCAGGTATTTCAAAACAAACCATGTATGCGACGATCGTTCTCCGATGCGGCAATACGCCGTCACCTGCTTTAAGCCGGGAACAACTCCCTTTCCCTCATACAACGTACGGAGATCAGCCGCAGATTTGAACGTTCCATCTTCGTTGACGGCTTGCGACCAGGGAATATTTTTCGCGCCGGGAATGTGCCCACCACGCATGGATAGTTCCAAAAGTCCGGGAGGCGCCAGGATTTTTCCCGTATACTCGTCGTTCGACCGAACGTCGACCAAGCCATGCGTGCTTTCTTTTAGCGCGGATGCGACGTCGTCGCGCAATGCCCGCAAGTCCGTGTGGACCGCGGCTACCTTATACGACTTTGTCTCATAGTGCGGAACGTCGGTCGTCAATGGCTTTCCTTCTGCCACCCACTTTTTTCTCCCCCCGTTGATCAAGCGGACGTCTTTATGTCCGTAGTATTTCAACAGCCAAAACGCGTACGCCGCAAACCAATTGTTGTTATCGCCGTAGAGAATTAGACCGGTCTCGGGAGCGATGCCGGATTCCCCAAGAAATTTTTCGATCTGTTCCTTGCTCGGGATATCCCTGCGGGTTTGATCCTGGAGTTGTGTTTTCCAATTCCACCCTATCGCTCCTTCGATGTGCCCCTTTTCATATTCGGAAGTGTCGACATCCACCTCGACAAACCTCAACGATGAATCCTTTCTGTGTTGCTGCGCCCACTCGGTACTGACAAGGACGTCGGGATGTGAATATCCGTTGTTCGAAGACATAGTGCCTCCTCTCATAATGAAAGATTAGTTGCTGGCGAATTTTCGCAAAAACGCTTTAGTAAAAAACGATATCCTTCGCAGTCTCAGGTAGAGATAGCATCCGACGCAAAAGTTCACCGTCAAATTGATGAACGCTAAAGCGATCACAAGGAATGAAAGGCCCCAACCCCACAGAGGGTACCTTCCATCGACAAGCAGTGAGAATGCGACGACCAAGAAAATGCCGCCGAGCCCTTGTGCAAAAAGGTGCTGTATATTATCCTCCTCGACGACTTCCGGGCGCAGGATTTTCAACGGACGAAGGACATGAGCATAAATCAACTTGAACCCTCCGGCTGTGGGAATAACTGTGCCGACCAGCATGATGAGGGCGACGAATGCAACGAGCCATGGAAGCTTCAACGCAAAAGCGGCCACGAGAAGAGCGACGATAGAGCCCTGGTTGAATTTCAGAGCGGTCCGGTCGACCCGCGATAGTTCGTTTGACATACCGATAAACCCTTTCAGTTAAGTGAAAATAAAAAACCCTCTTCGTGACGGAAGAGGGTTCATGTTAAGAAACTTATGAGGCGTCTTTATGCAGCGCCTGCTAACCTTTCGCTTCCATCGCTTTTGCCGATGCGTGTACAGCAACAACACGCCGCACAACAACATGCGTTGCAGCAACAGTTCATGGAATCGATATGGGTTAGTTGAATTTTCACTACTAGTTAATATACATTTCTTTGATTCATTGTCAAGTCTTCCGGTAGTGTCTCAGTTTGAAAATGAACCGGACACTCGAACCTTTTGGCCAGTTCAATGTGAAGGCATTTAACGAACTTAAAGAGAAAAGTGTCCGGTTCATTTCTGCATCAGTTAAACTGATACAACACCAATCTTCCGGATGACTCTCATCTTCACTTAGAATTATTGACATCATCGATTCTTTTTATGTTCCCTGCTGATCGGAGAAGCGCGCCCAAGAATGGCGCCATCATGAGGAGTAAAGCGACAATGAATGTTGGCCAACCAAACGTGGTTGGCAATTCTGTGCGAGGATCGTTTCTTCCCTCGGCAATAATTCGAAAGGAATTTTCCATGAACGTGTACAATGCAAGGGCGATTCCGGCGCCGAAAATCCACCAGGATATCGTGTGTAGCCGGCCGAGTCGGTTGCCGTCATCATAGCGAACAAGGATGAATCCGAGGAGTATCAGCACAAGAGAAACAAGCATCGGCGATAGAACGGGGCCCCACCAGGGAACCGGAATCAAAAAAAGAACATCCCAATCGAATAACGTGTGCGGCCAGCCGACGATGATTCGCAAGAAGACATAATAGAAAATGTCCCACACGCCAAACGCTGCGATAAAATATCCAAACCTGCTTCGCCACGATTTCCCGGCAAGCCAACCCGCGGCGGCTAGCATGACGAGAGTAGCTGCTTCCCTGACTATCTCCGTCATCCCGAGAAAGCTTATCTCAGGCATTGGGGAAATCTGGTACGGTTCAACGCGGTGCACGAGCGTGCGCAGGTATGCCACTGTAGCCGCCTCCATCCATGCCATCGCAATGGAGAACAGCACAACGACAGAATAGCGGAAGGCATGTCTGTTTTGAATCTGTTCCACTCTCATTTCCTTAGGGCATAAGAATAATAAAATTCAAAAAAATGTATTCCGCTCGTATGTTCGCCTCTGTTCTTAATCTTTCAACCATCGGTCATTGTGATGATAACGACATATGGCCGAACTTATCTTCGGATCAGCGCGCGGACGAAATAGCAGGCAACCAGGGCTGCGACCACAAATGGAATCGCAATTCTAGGTACGTGCGTTCCGGATTGTAGACCTGCATGTAGTTCCTGTACAATCATGACATTCCCCTCGCTTCCGTCTTGACTGTGTCGTTCGATGAGTGCTGAGAGGGCGCTATAAACTTACCGAGGTAGACTCCCATAAATGCCGGAACAAAAGCAATAAGCGAACCCGCACCATCGGCGAACCACGATGCGTCAGGATGCAGCACAGCAATCGAGACAATTTCTGATAATGGGACAAAAGCTCCGAGGATGAAAGCATACTTCCATACTTTTTTTTGAGTGATGAATCCGATAAAGAAGCCGAACGCCAGAAGCAGTAACACCGGGAATTGCGCCTCCGTTGATCCAAGGTTAATGAACCCGGTCAGCCATCCCAAAAAAACCGACGCCATAATTCCGAACTGCCCAGGGCGCAGGTAAATAATAATGATCGCAGCGAGAAAAATAACTGCAAGCGAGTTGAAGCCGATTATTGTGACTAACAGTTTTGCCGGCATATCCTGCCTCCCTTATTGCGTGACTTGTTCTCGTTAAATAGTGAATTATTCTTGTAGCGACGACCGGATAAAGGCCTCTTCATTTCATCGAGAGCGCCGGATAAGCTTTTCCATCGCGTCGATGTGCTCGGAAAACGCTTTCCGTCCGGCCTGAGTCACAGAATACGTCGTCTGTGTTTTTTTCCCGACGAACTCTTTTTCTATTTTGAGATAACGCTTCCTTTCAAGCATCGCGATATGCGTAGCAAGATTGCCGTCGGTGAGACGGAGCATTTGTTTGAGTGAATTGAAGTCCTTCGAATCATTAACGACAAGGATCGACATCAAAGCCAGGCGCACCCGGTTTTCAAAAGCCTTATTAAGACATTCTACAATTTCTTTCACTACTCGTACTTGAAATACATGTATGCCCCATACACTATATGAAGCAGACCGAAGCCGGCACACCAACACACCAAGCCATAGTCCGTCCACATTGCGCTGATGAGGCCGAGGGCTATTTCGCTAAAGCCTAAGTAACGGATCTCCTTCAGCGTATATTTGCTGGAATTTAAAAGCGCAAGTCCGTAAAACAATAGCATCGAGGGGGCGATCAGAAGAAAAATGTCATGATACAAGAGAATGAGACAGAAAAGCCCACCCGCAATCAGCGGGGTAAAGAGACTCACGAGAAGATATTTCGTCCCGTCGGTCCAAAACGGGACTCCCTTTTGTTTCGCCATGCGTCGGGAAAAATATGCTGCCGATCCTAGCGCACAGACGAGGGTAACAATCGATTCGATGAATAGAAATGGAATGACATTGCCTGTCGAACCTTCATTTATCCCACGGCCAAGAGCGTTCCATGCAACCAGCGAGGCCGCAACACCGACTGTCCCAGCGGCTATGCCCGAAAGACCGCTCAACGACAGGAATTTCGAAGATTGTTCCATCATGGAACGGATTTCAGAGATGTCTTTCAGGCGTTCATCGAGAGAATCCATGTCGTCACTTAGAGTTTGTTAAGAACGATAGCCGGAATACATTGCTTTACAAAGCACTTTCTACTACAAAGTAAAAAGATAAAATTTCTTTGTCAAGGACAAAATATATGCGAGGTTAGCCATTGCTGCGCCAAAATTAAACGCAATCGAAGAGTGTCCAAGAAAAATACTAAGCGGGATGAAACAGCGAAGCCGCAGCGATTTGACATCACTGCGGCTTCAGGCTCGTATCAAATGCTGGAATGGAGCTTACTTATTCGCGCGGGCTGCGAGCTGACGATCCATCATAATGATGCTGACCGGCGAATCGCCGACCATCTTTAATTGTTCAAGAATATCTCCGGCGCTTTTCTCTTCCTCGAGCTGTTCGGTCACGAACCATTGAAGCATAATTTCCGTGGCGTAATCTTTTTCTTTGACCGCGAGGTCGTAGAGCTTATGGATCGATGCCGTCACTTTTTGTTCGTGGGCCAGCACCTCTTTAAACACCTCCACCGGTGATTTAAATTTCGCATTGGGTTTTTCGATCGCTTCGAGTTCAACATGGGCATTCCGTTCGATGAGGTAACCGTAAAACTTCATCGCATGCCCACATTCCTCCGAGCTTTGCACTTTCATCCAACTCGCAAAGCCACCGAGGTTCGACTCGGCAAAATGAGAAGACATCGCAAGGTATAAATAAGATGAATAGAGCTCTTTGTTGATCTGGCTATTGATCGCATCCTGCATCGCCTTACTCAGCATGGCACATCCCTTTCATGAATGGTCGGAAATGAACTTGCAATGTGTCCCGTATAAATATACGTATTAATATTATCGAATGCACATCGGGCATTTTTCCGCGCCGCCGCTTTGTTCCTTTTACGCCCAAATGACGAGGCCTTGTTTCAACGGGTTGTCGATCTCCTTATGCCGCGGAAGAATACGGATCGTGTAGCCGTGGCGGCCGCTCGTCTCCGATTTGATCGTTCCGTCAAATTCATACTGCGTACCTTTCGCCTTCCCCGATGTTGTCATCATCACAGTCAGAGGATTGACGATCTCCCCGTTCGAGTCGAGAGACCCGTGATATATTTCCACAGAAACGTCCCCCGGAACAAGACCTCCAAGCTCGATAGCGGCATGCACGTCGAGCGATTCGCCCACCTTCATTCCCTGCTTTCCATCCGATTTGATGTCAAGAAACTTAATGGCAGGCCAAGACCGCTGGACTTTGGATCTCCATACTGCGAGGGACTTTGCTCCCTGGAGTTTGTTGTCCGAGAGGGACAGATGCCGTTCGTGCGCCGGTAAATAATATTCTTCGGCATACTGACGGACCATTCGGTGCGTATTAAACACAGGACAAATTTCGCGCATCGATGTTTTCATCTTGTTGATCCAAGCCCTTGGCAAACCATCCGCACCTCGGTTATAGAACAGCGGAACAAGTTCTTTTTCGAGGAGGTCGTACAACGCGTTCGATTCGACTTCATCTTGATACTGCTCATCCCCGTATTCTTCGCCGTGTCCGATCGCCCATCCAGTGTTGGCGTTGCATGCTTCAACCCACCAACCGTCGAGAACGCTGAGGTTGAGCGCTCCGTTGACTGCCGCCTTCATTCCGCTTGTTCCGCTCGCCTCAAACGGCCGACGCGGCGTATTCAGCCATACGTCAACTCCCTGGACCAAATAACGAGCGACAACCATGTCGTAGTCCTCAATGAACACCATACGGCGCCTCATTTCCGGCTGGCGAGCACAATGGATGATTTCCCTGATGAATTCTTTCCCGGGGTTGTCCATCGGATGCGCCTTCCCGGCGAAAAGAATCTGCACCGGACGATCTTTGTCATTGAGAATGTGCATGAGCCGCTGCACGTCGCGGAGGAGGAGCGTCGCCCTTTTGTATGTCGCATACCGTCGCGCAAAACCGATCGTCAGCGCATCCGGATTGAGAACTTCCGAGGCTTGAGCGACTTCGGAGCGAGTTGCGCTGCGCGACTCGAGTTGAGTGCGCAGGCGCTGGCGCGCAAATGCCACAAGCCGCTCGCGTCTCCTCTCGTGCGTTCGCCACAGCTCCTCATCGGGAATCCTGTGGACAAAGCTCCAAAGGGCGTTTTCAGCCATGTCATCCTTCCATCGAGGACCAAGATAGCGCTCGAAGAGGCCAGCAATATCCCCGCTCACCCATGAAGGAACATGGACGCCGTTTGTGATCGAGCCGATCGGAGTGTCGCTGGCCGGAATGCCGGGCCACACATTTTGCCACATCGCACGCGACACTTTGCCGTGAAGCTTGCTCACGCCGTTGCTGTATGCCGACATCCGCAGGGCAAGGATCGTCATACAAAAATCTTCTGCATCGTTGCGTGCATCCCTACGTCCGAGACCTAGAAAATCTTTTCGGGAGATGCCGCATTTTTTATAGTACTCTCCAAAATATTTATCCATGAGGACCGGTGTAAAGTAATCGTTCCCGGCCGGAACGGGCGTGTGCGTTGTGAAGACCGTTCCCGCAGCGGCGGCCTCCCGTGCTTCTGCAAAAGAAACACCGCTTTCGCTCATGAGCCGGCTGCACAATTCGAGCGAAAGAAAAGCCGAATGGCCTTCGTTCATGTGACACACAGTCGGCCTCATGCCGACGGCGCACAATGCACGATACCCGCCGATGCCGAGCATGATCTCTTGCTTGATCCTCATCTCGCGGTCACCGCCGTACAATTGATCGGTGATATCCTGGTCTTCGTTTGAATTTTGTGGAACGTTGGTATCTAGCAGAAACACCGGTATGCGACCGACCTGGACCCGCCACACCTGAGCGGCGACATTGCGCCCGGGATATTCGACGGTCACCATTACGGGTTTGTCATCCTTGTCTCGCTCGATCTGGATCGGAAGCGTATAAAAATCATTTTCAGGATAACGTTCCTGCTGCCATCCGTCTGCGTTGAGGTACTGACTGAAGTATCCTTGCTGGTAGAGCAGTCCTACGCCGACAAGCGGCACGCCCAAATCGCTCGCAGATTTAATATGGTCGCCCGACAATATTCCTAACCCTCCCGAATAGTTCGGAAGACATTCCGTGAGACCAAACTCGGCAGAAAAATAAGCGACAGTCGGGTTACTTTCTTTGCCGTAACGTTTCTGGAACCAACTCGCGTTGAGGTCGAGATACTGCGCGTATCGATCCCACGCTCTGTCGAGTTCGCCGAGAAAAGCTTCGTCGCGTGCAAGTGTGTTGAGATGTTGTTGTTTGATCGCCCCGAGCATTTGGACGGGGTTATGATGAGACGCTTCCCAGAGATCTGTGTCGAGGCGCATAAAGAGCCCTAACAGTTCGTGGTCCCACACCCACACGAGATTGTAGGCGAGTGCGTATAGCCGTTGAAGAGATTGTGGAAGAGAGGGGGCGATCGAGTAGGTAAAAACCGGACGAGTCATAGATCCTCCATCGTCATCGTAAGGAAGTAACAGATTACGTTCAATGGATGAACGTATGTTCCCGCGCCCGGACCCCGGTCTATTGCGATTTTTTTATCGGGGCTCCATCGACAGTTGGCGGGCACTGAATCTCTGATATACTGGGGAGGGAGGTCATAAACCTTCGGCGGTTACAATGCGTTGCATCCTTCGCACGCTTCGTGCGCCCGAAAGATACGATAAAGTATTAAAGATAGAAAGGCCTATTCCGAAAATTGATTTTTTTTCTTACCTTAATATTAATTGTACATCACTCCACATTAAATTTTTCCAGAGGGATTATGTTGACACGCCATGCCAAGACCCATCTTCGAACGCTCGTGGTGTCGCTTGCAATTACAGCGTCGCTCCTTGCCCAGCCGAAATCGATCACTATTTTACACACGAACGACATTCACGCTCACTTCGTCCCCTACGAAGCGACGTGGGTGCGACAAACCCCCAAACCGCTGATAGGTGGAATGAACGAGCTTTCGTTCGCGATCGACAGCGTGAGGCGCATCGATACCGCGGCGCTGCTCATCGACGCGGGCGACGTCATGACCGGCAACCCGATCACTGAATACACGTACGACGGTGCGCTGGGCGGCGCGCTGTTCCAGATGATGAATATGATCGGCTATGAGGCTTGGTGTCTCGGCAACCACGATTTCGACCTCGGGCAAAAAAATCTTCTGCAGTTGACCAAGATCGCCCATTTTCCCACTCTCTCCGCAAATGTCGTCAACGACAGCGGCAGGTATCCTGTGAACAATAAGCCGTACGTGATCATCGAAAAAAATGGGGTGAGAATCGGCATTATCGGAGTGATGTCGCACGACCTCTACCATCTTGTCAATCCGACGGAGCTCGTGGGCATCAAAGTGCTGTCGCCGATCACGATAACTCAAAGATTTGTCGACGAGCTTCAGCCGAAAACAGACCTTATCGTTGCGCTGACGCATGAGGGAGTCGAGGATGATTCGGTTCTCGCGATGGACGTCAAAGGATTGAACGTCATCGTCGGAGGGCATTCGCACACACGGCTAAAGCATCCGAAGCTCATCAACGGCGTCATCATCGTTCAAACCGGTTCCTACTGCGAGAACCTCGGCGTTCTCGACCTGTCGGTCGAGAACAAAAAAGTTGTCTCCTACGACGGCGTCCTCGTCCCACTGTGGTATGACAGCGCGCGACCGCGGACGAAGCTCTCGGAATTCATCGACTCCGTGCAACATGGTATCGAGCAGGACTACAGCAAGGTCATCGGCACACTCAAAGAGGACTGGGTCCGAAACGACAACGGAGAATCCGGCATCGGGGATTTTCTTTCAGACGCTCAACGCGAAGCTGCCCATGCGGACGTTGGGTTCATGAACGATTTTGGCATTCGGAAAAACATGAGCGCAGGCCCGATCACCAAAGAAGACATTTTCGAGATACTCCCGTTCAGGAATATTCTGACAACATTCCCTCTCACCGGAGCAGAAATTAAGACGATCGTCCTCAATTACATCGACCGGCACTTGAAAATTCAGATGTCTGGAATCCAATGCGAATGGAAGCGTGGCGACGATGGGACCGTCATCATCGAAAAGCTCGACGTCAACGGCAAACCGTTGGATGAACACGCGACATACGTCGGCGCCGCGAGCGATTACTTTGTAAGCGAGGCGAAGGGGTATCTTGGGATCACCGTCGCGGACCCGACCTACTTGCAGGAGACCGTTTTTGATGCGATAGAACAAAAAGTGCGCGACGAGAAGGTTGTTGATTCCAAGGTCGAGAACAGAATCCACGAAGTTCAATAATTCACCACAAGGGATGTTCTATGAATGACAAAAGCTTTCCGATCCTTATTATCACCGGACGACCGGCGGCGGGGAAATCCGAGGTCATCGACTTCCTGAAGAAGAAGAACCCACAAGAGCGGCTCTCTCGGTACCACATCGCCGATTTTGAGGAGCTCGATGACTTCGTCTACGTGTGGGAAACGTTCGAGGCCGACGATATTCTTTCCAAGCATGGCAAAACGCGAAAATGGACCGATAAAAAATATTGGTTCAAGGATGAGTTCATCTGGAATTTGTACATCGAACGCATCAGCCTGGAGTACCGCAAGAAACTCGCGCGCAACCCACGTTATCACGACACGATGACCACGCTCATCGAATTCGCGCGCGGCGGAAAGAACGGGATCCACGAAGCCCTGACATATCTTCATGAAGACATCCTCAGCCGTGCATCGTTGATGTACATTCGCGTATCGTACGAAGAGTCCGTCCGCAAAAACCATCGCCGCGCCCGCAAAGGGCAAGAAGATTCGATCCTCTATCATTCCCTGCCGGACGAAAAGATGGAGTACTATTACAAAACGAACGACTGGGCAAAGATCGAAAAGAAGGATCCTAATTATATTGCAGTGAAGGGTTTCAAAATTCCGTACGCCGTGTTCGAGAATGAGCCGGAGAAGACGCTCGATCCCGCGCTTATAGGAAAAGAACTTGAGCGAGTGACGACAAAATTATGGGGGATGAAAAAATAGGCACAGTGAACCGTTCACTTAAGTGAACGGTTCAGTGACTAACAAAGGGGGAATCATGTCGACCAAAACGCTTTACCTTCAAACTGTTGGGGAATACTTTCATGTCTATAATCGGGGTGTTAACAGGCAAAAAATCTTTTATGAAAAAAGAAACTATTCCTTCTTTCTCAAACGGATGGAAGAATACCGCACCTCTGGTATCCTAATAGTCTCATTTTGCCTGATGCCCAATCATTTTCACTTCGTTCTCCGGCAGGACGAGCCCAACGCAATGTCAAAATACTTCGGAAGGCTCTGTAAATCGTATACACGTGCAATTAATAAGCTCTATCAGCGGACAGGACATCTTTTCGAGGGGAAATATAAGATTAAGCACATCGACGATAGGGGCTATCTTATTCATCTCACACGATATGTTCACCTGAATCCTGTAAGGGGTGGCTTAGTCGCGACTCCAAAAAATTGGGAATTCAGTAGTTTCAACAACTACTATATGCCCAGTACGCAGGGCCTAGTCGATACGAGCATACTCTTGGCTGAATTTCAAAATTCGGCAGCCTACGCCGAGTACGTGCAAGATTATGTTCTACCAGATAATAGAAAATTAAAGAAATATTTGTTTACAAGGCCTTAACTGAACCGTTCACTTAAGTGAACGGTTCAGTTAAAATGCTTCCGTTGCGGTGAAATATACCCTCCGAAGAATTGTTCCCGAATCCTACATCCAGCCTGACAGTAACGCGATCGTGAGGGTTGAGAAGGAATCTGAGCCCACCTCCACAGGCAAGCTTGAATTCGCTCATTCTCCAATGAGCAGCTTCGTCTGCTACCTGCGCAATTCCCGCAAAAGCAACGCCACCAAACCTCCACCAGATCGGAAACCGATAGTCTACCTGTCCGCCGATGCCGGTTTTATCCCTGTATTGGCCGTCGAAGTAACCGCGGATGAAATTCTGTCCTCCAAATCGGGCCAGGTTCTGAAACGGAACAGTACCCCCGGTAATTGTCATCCCTGTTTGCACGGCGATCACCTGGCCGAGTAAGACCTCAAAAAAATTCCTAAAGTCGGTTTCGATGTCGGAATAGGAAAAGTCGCTCCCGAGCGCCTTCGCGCAAAACGTCGAGCTCAATTTGCGTGTAATGTTGCAGACGTGAATAACTGTGGATATCCGGAAGGATATTTTACTGCGTTGAGCGGTCGTTTGCGAAAAATCTCTCGGAAGAATATTTACATCGGCGCACTGATTGAACGATCAATGCGATGCTTTCCCCTTCGGTAAGACATTCCACAATCTCGAGATGACGTACGCCCCTATGAGCGCAAACGGAATCGGAGCCCAGTGCCATGCGCCCCATCCCCAATTTGTCGTGATATACCCGACGCCCACGCCGACGAAGGCGCCCGCAAGATATTGGACGCCGTCGAAGAGCCCCGCCGCCGATGCCGCCGCTTTCCTTCCGCCGAAATCCATCGACGCAGCGCCGCCGATCATTCCATGTGCCCCGTTGACAAAGAACGAGAGGAGCACAAGGCAGCTCGCTGCGGCAATCGGTCCCAAGCCGGCCGAGTCGGAGAGTCCAAAGAGCGCCAGCGTCACCGCCATTCCGATAAACCCGAACGTAATGACGGGGGCGCGCCGTCCGCCGTACGTCCTGTCCGACACAACTCCAAAGACAAACCCGCCTGCGATCCCCGCCAGTGCGATCCCCCATGTCGCGACAATATAGGGCACGTACGTTGCAAACGCCGTCTTGTCAGCGCCGTAGAAATCGACAAAATATTTTGGCCACCAGGCATCGACGACACTCCGGCGGACGAAACCGATCATCATCGAACTCAGGGCGATCATCCACATCACACGGGATGCGAACACTTTGCGGATGATGAATGCGATCGACGTCGGCATATTCTTCTCCGCCTCCTCCTCGTCTCCGGTATCGAACTCCCCAAGCCCCGCCTCCGCAGGAGTGTTATGCATGAAGAAGTAATTGATGACGATGAGGACGACGACAAAAGCCCCGGGCATCCAGAACGCATATTGCCACTGGCCGGGAAAGAAAAGGAGAATCAACGGAACACCCTGGAATGCAAGGAGCAGCCCGAGCCGGATCAACACCCCGAAAATCCCGGCAAACGTGCCTCGCTCGCGAACATGGAACCACTGCGCGTTGACTTTGACGATCGAGAGCGCGCCGAAAGATTGAAAGTATCCGTTGAGCGCCCAGACGATCGCCATCATTGTGAGTATCCCCCCGCCCCCGAGACCGAACTTGATCACTGCCGGCGTGACGACATGACGCGCGACGCCCGTCCCTTCCCACACCGCCGGACTCACGATGGCAAAACTTGCCAGCCCGAAGAGGATGTTCATCACGACCACGCCGACGGCGCCGAAGAGAAACGCCCGTTTCCCTCCCGCCCTGTCCGCGAGCGGTCCGTTAAAAACGACAGACAGCCCATAGACGAGCGGCATCACCGTTTCGAAAATTCCGAGGTCGGTATTTTTCCATCCGAAAACATCCGCCAGCAACGGAGCGGCGGCGGTATAATTGTACCGCGTCATGTAAAACGACGCGTAGAGAAAACCGAGCGAGAGCCAGTTAATCACCCTCGTCCTCCGGAACCCGGCAGGGAGAACCGGCCGCTCAAGAGTCAGTTGTTCCGCCATCCATCCTCTCCACGATTGTGCAGTTAATCGAGCAACTCGTTGGCTTTCTTGACTACATGTTCAACGGTCAATCCATATTCTTTGAACAACACTTCAAACGGCGCCGAGGCTCCGAATTTTGTGATGCCGATAACGGCGCCGTCATCCCCCACGTATTTTTCCCAGCCCATCGGAACGCCTGCTTCGACGGCTAGACGCTTCTTGATCGAAGGCGTCAGGACGCTCTCTTTGTACTCGCGCGGCTGCCGCTCGAACAGTTCCCACGACGGCATGCTGACGACCCGTACAGCAATTTTCTTGCTCACAAGCTGTTCGTAGGCGCCGACGACAAGCTGGACCTCGGAGCCCGTTCCGATCAAAATAATTTCCGGCTTGGTAGAATTCTCCGCGAGGATGTACGCCCCGCGTCTCAGAAGCTCGGCCGATGCGTATTTTGACCTGTCGAGCGTGCGTACTTTCTGACGCGTCAATGCGAGCGCGACCGGACCGCTCGACTGCTCGATTGCGACCTTCCAGGCCGCTGCGGTCTCATTGGCATCGGCCGGACGAATGAGCGTCATGTTTGGAATTGTCCGGAGAGAAGCAAGCTGCTCGATCGGTTGATGGGTCGGTCCGTCTTCGCCCAGGCCTATGCTGTCATGCGTGAAGACGTAAATAGGACGAATTCCCATGATAGCGGCAAGACGGATCGGAGGACGCATGTACTCGGAAAATATGAGGAACGTTCCGCCGTACGGAATGATGCCTTCGGTCAGCGCCATGCCGTTGAGGATCGACCCCATCGCATGTTCTCGCACTCCGAAATGAAAATTTCTTCCATCGTAGCTGTTTGGCTGAAATTCGCCATAATCTTTCAAAAATGTATTATTCGACGGGCGCAGATCCGCAGAGCCCCCGATGAGTCCCGGGAGATGGGAAACGATCGCATTGAGCACCTTCCCCGACGCGTCTCGCGTAGCCATCCCCCCTTCGGGTCCAAACTGTGGGAGCGCTTTGACCCACGCATCGCCCAATTTTTTATGACGAAGATCTTCCAGCTCCGACGCGAGGTCGGAGAAAGCTTCCGTATAAGAGGAGAACTTCTTCCGCCATTCATTTTCAGCCGACTTTCCCTTTTCGAGCGCCTCGCGAAAATGCGCGAGGGCTTCGGCCGGAATGTAGAAATGTTTTTCGGGATCCCATCCGTACGCCTTCTTCGTCAATTTGACCTCTTCCTCGCCGAGGGCGGTCCCGTGCACTTCGCCGGTATCGTGCTTGTTCGGGCTGCCGAAGCCGATGTGCGTCCGCACGGCGATGATCGACGGCCTGTCGCCGACTTTCTGCGCTTCTCGAATTGCCTTGTCGATTCCCTCGAGGTCATTTCCGTCGGGGACGCTTTGCACATGCCATCCGTACGCCTCGAAACGTTTCATGCGGTCTTCAGTGAATGCATACTCGGTGGTGCCGTCGATACTGATATGGTTGTCGTCGTAGAGATAAATAATATTGCCGAGTTTCAAATGGCCGGCGAGCGACGCGGCCTCCGACGAAACTCCTTCCATCAGATCCCCGTCTCCGCAAATACCGTACACGTGATAATCGACGACATCGTGACCGGGCCGGTTGTAGCGCGCTGCAAGGTATTGCTGCCCGATCGCCATCCCGACGCCGTTCGCGAACCCTTGTCCCAACGGGCCGGTCGTCGTCTCGACTCCCGCGGTGAGATGGTATTCCGGATGGCCGGGAGTTTTGCTTCCGAACTGACGGAAATTCTTGAGGTCGTCGAGAGAGACGTCGTAACCGGTAAGATGGAGGAGACTGTAGAGAAGCATCGACCCGTGGCCTGCAGAGAGGACGAATCGATCCCGGTTTTCCCAGTGGGGGTTTGCGGGGTTATGCTTCAGAAATCGCGTCCAGAGAACGTATGCCATTGGAGCCGCGCCCATCGGCATTCCCGGATGTCCGCATGTAGCTTTCTGAACCCCGTCGATCGCGAGAGTCCTGATCGTATTGATACACAGTTGGTCTAACGCATGGTCGCTCACGTCAATCTCCTAAAAATTTGTGAAGAATTTCAAGACAAGCCTTCGTGCGAAGGAATTCGGTGGAGAAGATAATGTCGTGCAGAAAATCGATTTATTTCCCACGTACTCAAGGTAGGGAAAATTTGTCAAAAGCGAAAGACGGGCGGATCAAAAAATATCGCTTCGAAAAGCTTCTTCCGGAGATGCGCGGCCTCACTGCATCGAATATCCCGCGCGTTCAACCGCACGCCGGGTAGCTTCGAGCGCTTTAGGGTCCGTGTTGAAGGGAAGGATCTTCACGTCGGCTGCCTCATGCATCAACTGCAGCACATCATCCCCGGTATCGCCCATCGCGGCTTCGGCGGCCTCGTAAAGGCCGTCGATATTTTCTTCTCGTGCATTGTGGAGGGAAAGGATCGATCGGAGTGTGGCGACGATCGAGCAAGTGGGCGGCGGGACCATAAGCGCAACAAGCGCTCCGTGATCAAGGCGAATCTTTTCCGCAATCGGCAGCGGCTTTCCGCCGCGCAGGCGTTGCGCCGCCGGCATCAATATTTTCTCTTCGATCGCGATGTGGCGAAGCAAGCCGGCGCGGAATTCGCCATACGCCGTTTCGTCGAACCTTCCGAACTCGGCATCAACCGCGCGAAGCAGCGCGTCGAGTCTGCGGTGATCGGAAGCAAGAAAATTGTAAATCGGTCCGGCCAGCGTAAACCCTTTCTGCAAAAAATCCACCCTCAACGCTGAATTATTCTTTGTCTTTGACCATGCCGTGTTCCACGGCATAGCGAACGAGATGAGCGACGTCATGAACGCCTATTTTGTGCATGATGTTCGTCCGGTGGGTATCGATCGTCCTCGAACTGATGAACAGCTTTTGCGCTATCTGTTGATTGGTGAGTCCGAGAGAGACGAGTTCGAGAATTTCCTTTTCACGGGTGGTGAGAAGAGTCGATGGAGGCTGAGAACTTTTTTCTTGGTCGCGCCTGTTGAGGAATCCCTTGACAATAATTTCCTTCACGCGGGGACTGAACACCTTCTCCCCCTTGACGATGGCCCGAATAGCGGCGATGAGCTCGTCCTTTTCAGCGCTCTTCAAGAGATACCCTCCAGCGCCGAATTCTAACGCTTGCTGGAGATATTCTTCCTGCTCGTACGCGGTAAGGATCAACACGTGCGTGTTCGGAAAATCTTTGCGCACGGTTTTTGTCACTTCAAAACCGGAGATGACAGGAATGAACAGGTCGAGGATGATGACATCCGGACGGAGTTCCTTCATCTTCTGTATCGCCACTTCTCCGTCCTCTGCCTCTCCCGCTACGGCGATATCATCGGCGTCCTTCAACTGGTTGCGGATGCCGAACCGAGCCAGAGGATGGTCGTCAACAATGAGGATTTGGATTTTCTTCATCGGTGAAACTCGGAAAATTGGTTCTGTTCGTTTTCGTCTTGCTCCACACGACGGTAGAGTCTATGGGGTAACGATTTCGGAAAGAGTGAAGGTATCCCCGCTCCCCTTGAAGAGCTATTCTTTCGACTGCACCAGCCCTTTTTCCATCGCATAGCGGACAAGGTTTGCAACGTCGTGGATGTTGAGCTTTTGCATGATGTTCGTGCGATGCGTATCGACGGTTCGGGCGCTGATAAATAATTTCTCCGCGATCTGCTGGTTCGTAAGCCCGTCGGCGACGAGAGCCAAAATTTCCTTCTCCCGCTTTGTCAGGATATCGTCTTCGGCCGGGATCAGCGATTTCTGCCCCTCTGCCTTTCTAATGAAATTTTCGACGATGAGTTTCGAGATGCGCGGACTGAAAAATCTTTCCCCACTCATCACTGCTTGCACTGCCTCGAGGAGTTCCTCTTTTTCCACGCTTTTCAAAATGTACCCGCCGGCCCCGGACCGGATGATCTGATAGACGTAATCTTCGTTTTCGAAGCCCGTCAAGATCAGCACGCGTGTGGACGGATATTTTTTGCGAAGCAGCTTGGTCGCTTCAATGCCGGAGATTCCCGGCATAAAAATGTCCATGATGACAAGGTCCGGACCGAGCGCCTTAGTCTTGGCGATCGCATCCTCGCCATCCTCGGCTTCGCCCACAACGACATATTCTTCGGAAGACTTCAGCTGGTTGATAACCCCAAAGCGGACTAACGGATGGTCGTCGACAACTAAAATTTTGATCTTTTTCATGGAATGCTGACCGGACATAAGCAATGACAGAATATCTCCCCGCTGTTGCTCGGTTCACTGGCATAAATGTATGAAGTATAACCCTGATTGTCAATTCCCGATAGTGGTACGTTTTGCCATTTTTTTTCACTGCTATCTGGGTGCGCGCCAGAAGCATGCGGGCATGACGAGCGCTCAGGCTGCGTCATTCCCGAACGTTTCTATCGGGAATCCAAAACGTACCACTACCCAATTCCCCGAGGCGTGCGGCGTTGGAAGAGAGTGGCATTTCTATAGGTGGGATCGAATCTCGTAAAATAAATTTTCACAAGCCCAGTTCCTGGCCTAAAACTTTCCATGACAAAACGCGGGGGATACCCTTAATCTACGCGGGTTGGGGAGCGGAGAGCCTAGATGATCTCGCATTCATCTTCGGGAATCCAGCCTACTTTGCCGTCGGCGAGCCGGATCTTTTCCCAATGATTCACGCTGTCGAGTACTTCTACCTTGAGTCCTTTGTGGAGGACGAAGAGATCGTTCCCTCTGCTGTCCGGGGCGGATTTGATGTTTGCCACGTCGGTCATGACGATCGCAAACTCGGTGTTCGATTCTTTGTACGATTGGATGCCGAACCCGGCGATCGTCAGCACGAATGCCGCCGAAAAAACCATGCCGGCGAACATCGAGATTCGTTTCTGGACGTATGACCTTGCAAAGAGAAAATATCCGAATGAAACGAGCGTGAGGAGAAAACAAACGTAGACGATCCATCCCATTGTCGAAAGAGAGAACAGCGAGAGCATGGAGTCGATCCAACGGTAGATGAAGAGGCGCGGCACGACGTCGATCTTATCCACGATCTGGAGGTTTGCGAGTTGGAGGTTGAAATGTACGTCGTCGTCTCCGGGCAATAATTCCTTTGCGCGCTCGTAATTGAGGATCGCTTTCGGAATACTTCCGTTTTTATAGTAGGCATTGCCGAGGTTGAAATACAGCTCTCCGCTTTCGTAACCATCCTGTAGTATTTTTTCGTACTCTCCGATCGCGTCGGAGTATTTTCCCTGAAGGTAGAGCCGATTTCCTTCTTGAAATAGCTGCGTAGGCTCATCTGCGCGAAGCGCGGTGCCGAGGAAGGCGAGAGCAAAAAGGACCGCCGTCAATCTCATCGTCATTTGCTCAACTCCTTTTCCGTCGAGATGATGACGTCAGCCGCAAGGGTATAAATTTTGCTCTTTTCTTCCTGCTGCGAGCTCGACGGCGCAAAGCGGGCAAACTCGCACGCCTCAAGACATTCCTTCAATCTCGTGACGACCTCCTGCGATACGGGCTTGCCTTCCAACTGTTTCATGACATAATCGATGGAGAGTTCCGCCCGATCGATGGCGAGTTTGTCGGACAGATAGGCCCAGAGAGCGCGCGAAATTTCGGCGTAGAACGCTTCTGCACTCGGCGATGCTAGCAGGGCCTGCGCCTGTTTGAGCCTCTTTGTCGCTATTTTAATGGCCTTCCGCGAGCGGAACGACGCGACGTCGGACAATTCTTTGAGTGTCTTTTGCCTATACGCAACTAGTCCGACAAATGCCAGCAAAGGAATCATCGTTGCAAACGCGACCGTCGACATTGGAAAATTCTCACCGCCTTTTTTGCGGAATGTCGTGCTACCCGTTTTAATGAAACGGATATCCTGACTGAGCAGTTGGACATCTTGCTTTGAAATACCGGAAACGATCTGTGGCGCCTCAGCGCTTCCCTTCTCGACGTCGAGGTTGAACGCGTCCGAGTGGAGGGTGACATATTTTCCGCGTGAGGGGTCGAAATACGAGAATTCGAGCGGCTCAATTTTTTTCTGGCCCGGGTATCGCGGGACGAGCAGCCACTCGAACGTCTTGGAGCCGTTGATGAGGTTGCCGCTGCGGTCGATCGTCTCGTTCACTTTCGGGTCGTATTTTTCAAACTCGCTCGGCACTTCGAGATTCGGAGCTTCGAGGATTTTGATATTGCCTGTGCCTGCGATCGTCGCCTTGAGCGACAACGGTTCGTTCGTTTTGACGGTCGTGCTGCTGATCGTTGCGCTGAGATTGAACTTGCCTACGGCTCCTTTGAACCACGGCGGCACATTATTCTTCGGAAGCGGAAGCACTGTGATCTTTTCCGGCAAACTTTTGATTGTCACGTTGGAGGTCGAGAAACTGCCGGAGAACGGGTCGTTGAAGAATTGATCGAACCAGTCGTTCGAACGCTTGCGGCTCTGCATCTGGACCTGACACACTATTTCCAGCGGATTGATCTCCAGCGTGCCCGGCTGGGTCGCGAACAACGCGACTTTTTTCACGACGCTGACCCGATACTGCTTTCCGTTGTACGTTTCTGCGACATAATTCAACTGCTGAGGACTCGAAAGATCTTCTTCCCAAAAACCGGTCCACGTGGGCATTTTGCTGAAGCTCGCATTGACGATCTGGACGCGGGTGTAGATCTTAAACGTCGCAGTGACTTGCTCTCCGAGATAGATGCGAGACCTGTCAACGGTCGCGCGGATAAAAAGGTTATCGCCTACATCGACCTGATTACCCGAAGCTTGAGCCGTGGCCGGCTGGTTCGGTTTGGCCGAGCCTTTCACGACGGTGAGGTCGACGGATTGCGTCGCGTATTTTTTTCCGTCCACTTGAATCGACGCGGGGCCGATGGTAAATTTTCCGATTTCGCGCGGCTGCAGGACATAACTGTACGAGACCGACGAGGAAACTGAGCCGTTGATGATTTGAACGCTGGAAGACTGATTGGGCCCGGAGAGCACCATGAACTTACTCAAATCGGGGAGCGAAAGGTTCGACCCGCCGCTCATGCCTGCGCCGGTTAAGTTCAGCTCGAGCGTAAATTGCTCTCCCATCGAGACCGTGCTTTTGTCGAGCGACGCCGTAAATGAAACGTCTTCCGCTGCAACCCGTTGCGGAAGGAGAAAAATGAGCGCCGCGCTTAGCGAAATCACAAACCGTGTCATCATTTTTATAGTATGCACTCTACGCCTCACCAATCTTTCACCACATCCCCTCTGACAACCGCTTTGCGCCGTAACTTTTTCTGGACTTCTTTTTCGTCGTTCTTCAGCGCGTCCAGAATGCGTTGTGCTTCGGCCCGCGACATTTGTTTGTCCTGCTGCTGTTGCTGTTGTTGTTTTTGCTGCTGTTGCTTCCGGTCTTGCTGATTCTGCTGTTGATTCTTTTGGTTTTGCTGCTGTTGTTTTTGCTGGTCTTGCTTATTCTTTTGATCCTGATTGTTTTTTTGATTTTTGTCGTTTTTATTCTCTTTTTTCTGTTGTTGCTGTTGCTTCAGCATCTTCTCTGCATACGCAAGATTATATTTTGTGTCCTCGTCATCCGGATTTAACCGCAGAGACCGCTTATAGTCGTCGATGCTCTCCTGGTAGTTCTTTTTCTCGAGGTTGGCGTTCCCAATATTATGATAGAGATGAGCGCCAATCTTGGGGTCGGTCGTTTTTTCTAGAGCATTTTCGTAGCTTTGAACCGCCTCATCATAACGCTGTTGCTTATAGAGCGCATCGCCGAGATCGAAGTATCCCTGCATGATCTGCTTGTCCTTGTCAAGCGATTTACGGTATGCAGCCTCCGCATCGGCATATTTTTGATCTTTATAAAGATGATTGCCGTCGTTAATGTCGGAACGGGCGGTCTGCGACAATGCAAACGAATTTGCCGAGAGGATCAAAAAAACCGTTATGTATGTGTGAAACAATCGCACTGGGTGTTAGTGTGTAGTTCGTGGTTCTTGGTTCGTCGTTCGTTGTTCGTGGTTCTTAGTTCTTGGTTCGTTGTTCTTGGTTCGTGGTTCTCAGTTCTTGACAGGGGCAATTGCTTTGAAAGGGTTGATCCTTTCCAACCAACGGATCTTTTTATCTGAAAGCAACACTTCAATGAACAACAGAAGCAACGCCGCACCTATAAAGTACTGAAACTGATCCTCAAAATCCGTGAATTGTTTGGTCCCAAATTCGCTCTTTTGCATCGCGTTAACGTCTTTATAGATCGTGTTAAGCTCATTTTCCGTATTGCTCGCGCGGAAGTATTTGCCGTTGCCGATCGTCGCTATTTTTTCGAGCGTCGCCTCATCGAGCTTCGTCAAGACAACGTTCCCCGACCGGTCACGCTTGAAATCTACTTGATGTCCGTTCGCATCATAGATTGGAATGGGAGCTCCGTCCGGCGAGCCCATCCCGATCGTATAAATCGTGATGCCTTTCTTGGCCGCATCTTCGGCCTGAGTCACCGCGTCTCCTGCGTTGTTCTCTCCATCTGTAATGATCACGAGCACCTTCTTGGTCGGCATCTTCCAGTTGAACGACTGGACAGCTTTTTCCTCGGCCGACCCTATCGCCGTTCCCGGAGTCGGAACGCTCTCGACGTCGACTGCATCGAGGAACAAATCCGCCGCGCTGTAATCGGTCGTCAGCGGAAACTGAACGTAACTCTCTCCCGAAAAAACGATCAGCCCTATGCGGTCACCCTGGAGACGGTCGATGAGGCTGTTGATCTCGTATTTTGCCTTCTCGAGACGATTCGGCTTGACGTCTTCCGCCTTCATCGATAGGGAGACATCGAGCGCGATAAAAATATCGACGCCTTCCTGTTTCACATCCTCAAGCCGCGTCCCGATCTGAGGGTTTGCCAATCCGATAACGAGAAGTGAAACCGCTCCCGCAAGAAGGAACATTTTCACCCACCGCTTAGCTCCGCTCGACTCCGCGGCAAGTTTTTCGAATAGCGCTGAGGATGAGAATTTTTCGCTCGCTTTTTTTCGCCTTCGTAAGACAAACCAAAAGAGAGCTGCGGTCAACGGAACGAGGCCGAGCAAATACAGATATTCAGGATGTGCGAAACGGATCATTGCAGACGGCGTCGTTTTTAGTTATTAGTTCGTGGTTCGTTTTTCTTCGTTCG
>DATJXA010000129.1:0-6109 GCA_035500675.1 Bacteroidota bacterium
GGTTCGCTTGTGCACCGGGTCGAAAGGTTGGAAATGTGCGATGCGGTAATTCTTCAACACTCCCTTATCCTTGAGACCGCTTAGCACTGCAAGGTCGATCGTATCCTCATTCTCCGCACGCGACGAGAGTGCTGCGTTCAAAATAAGTTCTGACGAAGTTATCCCGGTTGCGCTGAACGGCTCGCCGAGAGATAATTTGTTCTGCGTAAGCGTTCCCGTTTTATCGGAACACAAAATATCCATACCGGCCAGTTCCTCAATCGATGCGAGGCGACTGACGATAGCTTGTTTCTTCGAAAGCAGACGCGCGCCAACTGCCATTGTCACTGACAGCACTGTCGGCATTGCAACCGGAATAGCAGCTACAGTCAACACAAGCGCAAACTGCAACGTGGTCGTCAGTTTATCGCCACGCACCAATGCCAATGCAAGGATCAATCCGACAAGAACGACAGCGATGATAATGAGGTAGTTCCCGATCTTCAGCACTGCTTTTTGGAAATGACTCACGGTATGGGCTTCCTGCACGAGCTGTGCAGTCTTGCCGAAATACGTTTTCGACCCCGTTGCATAGACAAGCGCGTCGATCTCGCCCCTCCGTATGATCGACCCGGAATAAATTGCCTTTCCCGGCTCCGCCGTTACGGGTAGAGATTCGCCGGTCAAAGCGGACTGATCCACTTCAACCGGTTCTCCTTCGAGCAAACGAGCATCGGCAGGCACGATATCGCCGAGCCGAACGCGAATTGTATCGCCCGGAACCAATTCACGCGCCGCCACCGACATCCATGCGCCGGCTCTTCGAACGCGCGCCTTCAGCGCAAGCTTTGCCTTCAACGCAGCGATGGCGTTTCCGGCCTGGTATTCTTCCCAAAAACCGACGCCCGCGTTAGCGATCAATAGTACGAGAATAATGAAAAAATCCGGCCAATGCTGCACGAGCGCCGAAAGGATAACAGCGGCTTCGATCATCCATGGAATCGGTCCCCAGAAATAGGAGAGAAATTTGAGGATCGGATTGACGCTTTTTTCAACAAGTTCGTTGTATCCATATGTACTCAATCGTTTTTGTACTTGAGCATCGCTGAGTCCATCCGGCGAAAAGCCAAGCTGGGATTTTGCTTCCGAAATAGGCAGTGATGCTAAATCGATATTTGGGACTGCCGGCGCTCTCTTTTTGGGTGTCTCTTTGCTTTCCACTTCAGTATCCTCCTCACATTAATAGAAATCATACAACGTCTTCAAGAAGAAATTGACATATTGTTTGCACTCATTAACTGCCCGTCTTCCCATAGGATTGAATCGCTTTGCGGGCCGCGGCAACCACGGAGATCTTCGGTTCCAAGTACCGGAGCGCGTCGAGCACGGCCTTTGAATCTTTCGAAAGAAGATCTTCGCGCTCCAGCGCATGAAGCACATGATGGGCGCCTTCGCGGACGTACGGAGATCGAAATTTCAACTCGAGTGTTTCCAAAAGGGGCTTCAACGCCTTTTCGCGTAAAGCAATAAGCGCTTCTGCCGCAAGCCAACGTATTTCTACGCTTTCATCGCTTAACGCATCCACTAACGCAGGAGCTGCTGCCGGGTCGACGATGCTTCCCAGCGCTTTGCACCCTTCCCACCTCATATGCTCATTCTTGTCGGACAACAGGCCGATCATAAAGGGAACGGCTGGCTTCCCGAGTGTTACGATTTTGTCCCTCGCCCGTTCCCGCACAACCGCATCGCCTGCACGAAGCAGCGCAACAAGGTCCTCGGCTTTTTCGTTTGACTTCATATTTAATCCTTATGCGTGTGCTTTAGTCCGATTCATTTTTAAAGGCATAAATTCGATCGAACCGTCGCGGTGCGATTTGCAGTGTGATGTATTCTCGCCAAACGTGCAAAAAATATCGAATTCATTGCTGAATGGACTCCATCGTATGAAGAAAGCTCATGACGTCCTCTCTGTTCAACATTCCGTAAATCTTACCGCCGTCCATCACAGGGAGCTGGTTGACTCCGCCTCGGATCAGTTCGCTGAAGCACTCCGAGAGCTCCTCCGTCGGACGCACACTCTTCATCGCCGAGGCGGGTATCATGACTTGATCGACCCGCGCCTTGCTCCATCTCGAGCGAGGGACTTCTTTGAGACGATGCAGCGTTAACAATCCCAACACAGCATCGCCTTGTTTTACGATAAACGCCCTTTGGCCTGTCGGAAGAATGTGGTCATCGACCAGTTGTTGGAGATATGCACCGGGCTGAATCACTGCAAAATTGCGATTCATGACGTCTGCGACTTTGTGTCCGGCGAGAAGACTCTGCACCATCTGAAGTTGTATCTGCGAAGAAGCGGCGCTCTCAAGGAACCATCCGATAAAGGCGATCCAAAGGCCGTCCCCGACGTTCCCCGTGAACATCTGCCAGAAGCCGATAAATATGAAGAGAAATGCAATGAAACGCCCTACATTGCCTGCGATGAGTGTCGCTTTTCGCAAACTGTGGTTGAACCCCCACACTACTGCGCGGAACACTCTGCCGCCGTCCAACGGAAAACCAGGGATCAAATTGAACAGCGCCAACATAAAATTAATGTTTGAAAGATACTTTAGCAGGGCGAATAGCGGCGGTGAGGGAGAAAAAAGAAATTGAAGAACAAAGAAGGCGACAGCGAGCAAAAGGCTGGTGACCGGACCGGCAAGGGCGATCCAAAATTCAGCAGACGCGCTCGGAGGCTCGTTCGCGATTTGTGCGACGCCGCCGAAAATAAAAAGGGTGATGCTCCGTATTGGAATTTTATACTTCAGCGCAATAACGGAGTGGCCTAACTCATGAATGAGCACACTCACAAATAACATTACGGCAGTGAGCGCGCCCATGACCCAGTACATTGCCGGCGACCAATCGCCAAATTGTGCCGGATAATAACTTACTGCAAAAGACCAGGAAAGGAGTGCGAAAATGAGAAACCAGGAGTAATCCAACGCAATGGGAATTCCCATAATGCGTCCGATTGGAATCGTATGGCGGTTCAACTCTGCCTCCCTCTACAACAACCATTTACTCATGCAATGCAGATCTCTTGGAATACTTCTGCATTCATCTACACTATAATAATATAGAACCGCTTGGATGGAATGTCAAATGGGGAGAATAAGTGTGAAATGCTTTTAGGGAAAAATCAACGTCGCGAACGGAGGAATAGAGAGAACGTTCTTACGGCAAGCAATGGCTTAATAGTATTTAGAACGCGCTATCGAATATTATCTTGCTACACCGTCGATTTCTCTCTATTTCGACGTCGTGGACTTTGGAGGTCCTTCTGTTCCTGCGAGCGTACGTTCCCTCTGCAAAGCGGTATTGAGCAGACTGAGATTTTTATCGCGCACATAAATGGTCACTGGGTTCGATCGCTCGATCGTCGTTTCTCCAAAGCCGTTAACGCGTTCATAATAAAAAGTATGTTCTATCTGACTATTTGGGGAGTTGGAAGGAATGCTCGCTTCGAACTGCATCACATTGCTTCCCTTTCGGATAAGAGGAGTAATGGAGGACGAGAATACACCCTTGTACTCTCCGGCCGAAATGATCGGAATGTGATTAAGCGTGAACGATGAGCTCTCAACAGATAATTTATCAGCCGTTGAATCAATAACCGAGGCGCCGAGAACCGCGGATGATGGGTTCGAAAATAGCGCGTAGCTGAAGAGCAGGTCGTCTCCCGGAATGACAAAAATCGAATCTGCGAACTCCTTTTCAGACTCCGGAAGCGTTCGGACGAGTGAAATGGCAGACATACTGGTGTTCGTATCGCGTTCAACCAGGGCGTTGAGGAAGTAATTTTGCACCCTGATTTCGAGATGTCTCGGCGGTATCGTTGAACCGCTCCCTCCTGCCATCATCGTTTCGAGAACATTCTTTCCTGTATCACACTGGAAGACGCCGCAGGGGACGATGTGGACCGAATCGAGCTTCATCCGGCGTGAGAGAAAATCCAAGGCAACCTTCGCCCGTTCCGAAGCGAGCCGTTGAAGCGACGGCAGTGAAGCATCTTTCTTCACGGGAATATCCGGGTATCCGACAAGCATGATCTCGGCGTAGCGGTATTTTTTAATGAGGTTAACGATCGGTTCGAAAATAGCAAGCGCGTTCTTTCGAAGCGAAGTCTTCCCCGGGTCAAACACAAGGCTTTCAACCGGAAAATCCTTTTCGACGTACGAGATCTTTTGGACCGAGGTCGTTGTCGTCAGCGTGTCCGAGCGAATAATAACGCTGTCGGAGGTCATCAGTTCGACGACCGAGTGCGATTCAAGGCCGCTGTTTTGAGCTTCGGGCCGCTGAACGGCAACACGGTATTGCAGCGTTCCATCAAAGATCGACGGTCCTCGCCCAAGACTCCAGAGCAGATGGCGGCCGTCGATTGCAGGAATAACTTTTCTTCCGTTGAAAAGTGCCGAACCTTCCACGTATGAAAATCCCTGCGGGAGGTCGTCGAACACTAAAATACGCTGCAGCCACATCCCACCCGAATAATTGAAATGCACTCCGAACTCTACGATATTCGTTTTGCTCGCCCCCGCCGGAACGTCTTGCAGATAGACTTTTTCGGGCGACGCAGTCCTCATCGCCGCCGCCTTGCTCACCTTTCCCACACGTTGATGAACGCTGTCCCTCAACACCCTTTTCACAAAGAAGTTTGCCCGCGCGATGCCCCCCTCCGGCAGCCGAACAAAACGCGAGGTCGCGTCGCCCGCAAAATCATGACCCCCCTTTAACAATTCCGTTCCCGGAGGTAACGAGCGTTCGTTTACGCGCAACACATGTTGTCCGGCTTTAACATTGGGAAGAGAAAATTTCCCGTCGTCGCCGGTCACGATGCGCGTACCGTCTTCCATCCAGATCTCGACTCCTTTGATGCCCGTTTCACCTTCGCTTTGATACGCATTGCGATCGTCGTCGTAGAAGACCTTTCCGATGATGACTCCGTTTTCGGTAAAGACCCCCGGCTGAACAGTAATCTGCTTTTGCGCCGGCGCTGAAACAAAAACACGCGTAGTATCTGAAGCGTCCTTCGCAGTCGCGTATGCAATATTGATGCCTTGGCTTTCAAGCGCATCGGCGCCAAGCACTAGCTGATAGACGAGGACACCAGTGCCGCCGCCGTTGAGCGAATCTCGTCCGATCGATGCAAGGGGCCATTTCAACACTGCACCGCCCGACAATGGCTGCGGGTCAACCGGAATGTTGTTGTAGCGACCGGAATGTGGATAATACTTGAACGAGTGAGGAAGCTGATCGATGATCGTCAGCGACTTCATGAGACCGGGGCTCGTATTTGAAACGCTGACCTGGTACGTTACCACGTCCCCGATTTCGGCGACATTCTTGTCTGCATTTTTTTGGACCTGCAAAAACGTGGAAAACTGCGGGTTGCTTTTGACGGCCACTGAGGCGGAAGACGACAACACAGCAACGCCGTTCTGCACAAGATAGGCTGTCGTCTGAATGGTCTTCCCGGAGAGAAGTGCATAATCGGTCCTCATCGTAAGCGTCAACGAATCCACGCTCCCAGGGGCGACACTGCCAATTTTCCAGGTCACAATACTGTCGACGACGGTCGTATCTTTACCGGGCTGGCCTGTGGACCAATTCTGATACCGGAGGATGCTGCGTCCCGCATTGAAGAGAGAATCGACAAGCTCGACGTTTCGCAACGAATCGGTCCCTACATTTTGATACCAAATCTCGAACTTGACGCTGTCCCCCGCGATCACGCTGTCCTTTGCGTCGATGATAAAATTCTTCAACGACATCGCCGGTGCGGAACGGACGAGCGTCTTTGTTTCGCTGCTCTGAAAAGCCAGTTGACTGGACCCGAACCACGATATGTTGTGAATGAACGTGCTGTCGGGCACATTGCGCCCTACACGCAGCGTCATCCATACCGAGTCGTTCGCACTGACGGCCAATGTGTCCATGGACCAATGAACGATCCGCTGCGTCGAATCGATCGTCATCGATTTGAAGATGCCGGTTTGTGCCGCTATGAAACTTGTGTACAACGGCAGAGTATCCTGCATTGCAACGTTTGTCTGGACGATGTTCCCTTGGTTTTGGAAATGCATTG
>DATJXA010000130.1:0-14088 GCA_035500675.1 Bacteroidota bacterium
GCGCGGGAACGAGAAGAATAAAATGCTCCAACGGATTTACGGCATTACATTTCCGACAAAACAGGAGCTTGACGAATACCTTTTCAGGATCGAGGAAGCAAAAAGGCGGGATCATCGGAAGATCGGCGCGGAGATGGAATTGTTCCTTCTCACTCCTAAAGTCGGGAGCGGCCTTCCACTCTGGATGCCGAAGGGAACAATCGTCAGGGAAGCGCTGGAAAAATTTCTTCGCGAAGAGCAGAAGAAACGCGGCTATCTTCCCGTTGTCACTCCGCACATTGCGAACCTTGAGCTCTATAAAACATCCGGCCACTATCCGTACTATAAGGACTCACAGTTCGCCCCGATCACGATGGAAGATGGGGAGCAGTTCTTATTGAAGCCGATGAACTGCCCTCATCATCACCAGATCTACGCCGCACGGCCGCGTTCTTACCGCGACCTGCCGATCCGATTGGCAGAGTTCGGCACCGTCTATCGGTATGAACAGTCGGGGGAAATGAACGGCCTTACGCGCGTTCGCGGCTTCACGCAGGACGATGCGCATATTTATTGCGCTCACGACCAGTTGAAACAGGAGATCGCCCGCACGGTGGAACTGACGCAATTTGTCTTCCGCACGTTCGGGATGGAGGTCTCCACGCGTCTGTCATTCCGGGACGATAAGAACGCCGCAAAGTTTGGGGGCGAAGCGGCATTTTGGGAACAAGCCCAGCGGGAGATCAAAGAGGTTGCCGATGAGATGAAACTGAATTATTTTATCGGTATCGGAGAGGCGTCGTTCT
Source organism: Bacteroidota bacterium (assembly GCA_035500675.1). Classification (GTDB taxonomy): domain Bacteria; phylum Bacteroidota; class Ignavibacteria; order UBA10030; family UBA8401; genus JAGVPT01. The sequence goes on from DATJXA010000130.1 coordinate 786, forward strand.
ACGGCCCCAAAATCGATTTCATGGTGAAAGACGCCATCGGGAGAACCTGGCAGCTTGGAACGGTGCAGGTCGATTACGTCATGCCGGAACGATTCCAATTGGAGTATACGGGCAGTGACGGACAGAAACATCGCCCGGTGATCATTCACCGCGCGCCGTTCGGGTCGTTCGAAAGGTTCATCGGAATACTTATCGAACATTTTGCCGGAGAGTTTCCCCTTTGGCTTACTCCGGTTCAGGCGGTCGTTTTACCGATCACGGACGGCCAGGCCGCTTATGCAAAAGAAGTCCTTCACCGGCTGCGCGAAGCCGAGCTAAGGGTCGACTTCGACGACCGCAACGAGAAGATCGGCTATAAGATCAGAGATTGGGAAATGAAAAAAGTCCCTTATATGCTCGTTGTTGGAGAGAAAGAAAAGGATGCCGGGACGGTTTCTCTGCGAAAGCACAAAAAGGGAGACGCGGGTAGTATCGCCATCGACGCATTAATTCAACAATTACAGCTTGAAGTGCAGCAAAAATCCATCACCACATAGGAGATACCCGAATCAAAAGTAGAGGCCCTCGTATTAACGATGAGATCCGCGCGGCGCAGATCCGCGTGATCGATGATAACGGTCAGCAGCTTGGCGTCATGACTCCTCGTGAAGCAATTGCGATTGCGCAGCAGAAGTCGAGAGATCTCATCGAAGTCGTGCCGAATGCTCAGCCGCCGGTCTGTAAAATTATGGACTTCGGTAAATACAAATATGAGCTTCAGAAAAAGGAAAAGATCCAGAAGAAACATCAGCATGTCAGCCTCGTCAAGGAGCTTCGTTTTCACCCGAATACCGACGTGCATGATTTTGAGTTCAAAGCGAAGCATGCCCTGCAATTTATTGCCGACGGGCATAAAGTGAAAGCGACGGTCATTTTTAAAGGCCGAGAGATCACCTATAAAGACCACGGAGAGAGCCTGCTCAATCGATTGAGCGAAAGGCTTTTGTCCGTCGCCAAGGTCGATCAACCGCTCCACATGGAGGGGCGGAACATGATTATTTTTTATGCGCCCGATAAATCTGCTAAGACAAAAACGGATAAAGTAACTCAAGACTCTAAATAATCAGCGAAGAAGGTCAGTATGCCAAAAATGAAATCACATCGCAGTGCCCGGAAAACTTTTCGGCTGACTGCTTCCGGGAAAATCAAGCGCCACAAGATGAACCGGAGACATATTCTTACGAGCAAATCAACAAAACGGAAACGTCACTTGCGCCGTCCGGGACTGATCTCGTCGCCCGACGAGTCCCGAATAAAACGGCTGCTTGTGCTGTAAACGTTATTCCACTCACATAACTACATCTAAAGAAGGAGCAAAGAGCAACTATGCCACGTTCGCAGAACAAAGTTGCCTCCCATCGCCGTCGCAAAAGGATTCTCAAAGAAGCGAAAGGCTATTGGGGTGCGAGAAGCAAGGTGTTGACGGTCGCCAAACATTCCGTCGACAAGGGGTATCAGTTTGCCTACAGAGATCGAAAAGCAAAAAAGAGGACGTTCCGCCAGTTGTGGATCGCGCGTATCAACGCCGCAGCGAGGCTGCACGGTTCTACATATTCCGCATTAATTGACGGATTGCATAAGAAACAGGTAGACATCAATCGGAAGGTTCTCGCAGAACTTGCCGTTGAGAGTCCGGAAGCGTTTGCGGAAATTGTAAAATTCGTCAAAGCATAAGCATCTTTGCTATTCCCGCCGCCTCGGGAACGAGTGACGGCGGGAAGTTTTTTTCATCCCCCGAAGCTGCGGACATCACCCATGCCTGACATCGCTGATAATTTGCTCCACGATATCGCCGAACTACGTGGAGTTGCTGAACACACCGCCTCACTCATCGCATCGGCAGACGATCTCGAAAAATACCGCATCGAATTCCTCGCGCGGAAAGGGAGCGTAGGCCAACTGTTCGATCGGCTCAAGTCCGTCCCCATCGAGTCAAAGCCTGCGATCGGAAAAGAGCTTAACGCTTTACGTTCCTTCCTTGATTCTCTCTATCTCTCTGCAAAAGAAAAAATTGAAAAACCTGGCGGCGAGAAGGGACAGTTTATTGACCTCACCCTCCCCGGAAGAGGGGAAGCGATCGGAACCGTTCATCCCATCACACAGACCCTCCAAGATATTGTTTCCATTTTTGTCTCCATGGGTTTCGGAATTGTCGATGGGCCGGAGATCGAGGACGATTATCACAATTTCGAAGCGCTCAATTTCCCGCCCGATCATCCCGCGCGCGATATGCAAGACACCTTTTTTATCGAAAACGATGTTCTGCTTCGCACGCACACATCCCCGGTGCAAATCCGTGTTATGAAAGAGCAACGCCCTCCCGTGCGCGTGGTTGTTCCGGGAAGAGTGTATCGCAATGAGGCCATCAGCGCAAGAAGTTATTGCCTCTTTCATCAGGTTGAAGGACTTTATGTAGACAAAAATGTGAGCTTTAGCGAACTCAAAGGGACTCTCGTTGCATTTGCCAAGGAATTTTATGGCAGCGGTCTGAAGTACAAATTTCGGCCCAGTTTCTTCCCCTTTACAGAACCCAGCCTGGAGATGGACATTACGTGCTTCCTGTGCTCCGGAAAAGGATGCCGAGTGTGCAAACATACGGGATGGCTTGAGGTTCTTGGCGCGGGCATGGTTCATCCAAATGTCTTAAAGAACGTCGATTACGACCCCGAAGAGTTTACAGGTTTTGCTTTTGGTATCGGGGTTGAGCGGACAACCATTCTTCGACATGGAATTTCGGATATCCGTCTCCTGTTTGAGAACGATTTACGATTTCTAAAACAGTTTTAGTATTCTTTGTATGCGTATATCTTTCAACTGGTTAAGCAAATACATTAAATTAAAAATTAGTCCAGAAAAGCTGGCTGAAAAATTGACCTCTGTGGGACTCGAGGTCGAAAGTATCGAGAGGCTTGGAGGGCAATTTGATAATTTTGTTGTTGGGGAGATCGTGTCCGTCCGCAAACACACCAATGCGGACAAACTAACTGTTTGTCTTGTGAGTGTTGGTAAGAAAAGGGGGAGTACGGCAGACGATATTCTTCAAATTGTCTGCGGTGCTCCCAATGTGACAGCCGGGCAAAAAGTGGCTGTGGGTCTGGTTGGGGCCGTAGTGCCGAGAAATCAGCACGACCCTGCCGGAAAGCCGTTCACGCTGGGAAATGTGAAGATCAGAGGAGAAGAATCGTCGGGGATGATTTGTTCTGAGTACGAGTTAGGAATTGGAGAAGATGCCAACGGCATACTCGTTCTGGATCCGTCCGCGAAGGTCGGGGCTTCGCTTGCAAAACATTTTGGCCTCGACGACGTCGTGTTTGAAATTGGAATTACGCCGAATCGTCCTGATTGCCTTAGCCACATCGGCATTGCGCGCGAAGCGGCGGCTATATTAAAAGGGAAAGTTGAGCTTCCGCGCGTACATATTCGAGAGAATGCAGAACAGATTTCAAAAGAATTTTCAGTTGACGTCCGTAATCCTGAAGGATGTCCCCGATATTCTGCACGCCTTGTGACGGGCGTTGTTGTCGCTCCATCGCCGCAATGGCTTCAGGCATCATTAAAATCCGTCGGCTTACGGCCGATCAATAATGTCGTTGATGTGACAAATTTTGTCATGTTCGAATTCGGCCAGCCCCTCCATGCGTTCGACGGCGACCTTATTCATAAAAAGAAAATTATTGTGCGAAATGCTTCGGATGGGGAGAAATTCGTGACGCTGGATGGCATCGAACGGACGTTGACGGCGTCGACTCTTATGATTTGGGATGCAGACAGGCCGATTGCAATCGCAGGAGTGATGGGAGGTATGAATTCTGAAATATCTGCTTCGACGACCTCAGTTTTTCTTGAAAGCGCATTCTTCAACCCCTCGAGCGTGAGGAAAACTGCAAAGCGCCTTGGCATACTTTCAGACGCTGCTTTTAGGTTCGAGCGGGGCACCGACCCCAACACAACAGTGGATGCAGTCGACCGCGCAGCGTCGATGCTGGCGGAAATTGCCGGGGGACAAGTTCATCGCGGAGTTATCGATGTGTATCCCAAGAAAATAAAAGACCGCCGCGTCCGGCTTCGAACCGAACGGGTCAACAAGCTGCTGGGAACAAACATTTCCGCCCCATCGATGAAGAAAATGTTGGCGTCGATCGGCATATCGACGCAATCAAAGTCGAAGGGAGTAATGCTTTGTACGGTCCCAACGTTCCGTCCAGATATCGAACAAGAGATCGATCTTGTAGAAGAAGTTGCACGGCTACATGGATATACAAAGATCGAAGACAAAATGATGTCGAACATCGATTTTTCTCATCGGTCGTCTCACGGAGATGCACTCGCTCAACTGCGCAATGCGCTCTGCGGCCTCGGCTTTAACGAAGTTGTAACAAACAGTTTAATCGATCAAACCCTTGTAAAGCCGTTTTCCCCGAACGTAGTCGAGATCAAAAACCCGATCAGTAAGGATCTCTCGGCGCTAAGACCGAGTACCGTCTTCAGTATGCTCCAAGCCGTCTATCATAATATCAATTACGGCAACGGCGATCTTAAGCTTTTTGAAATAGGTCGAACCTATGAAAAGGTTGCCAAAGAAATTCCGACGGCTTTCATTCAGGGATATAAAGAAAACGGCGTAATTTCGGTCTGCATGACCGGCAAAAGGAACACAGTTTCCTGGAACTCTTCCGGGCGATCCATCGATATTTACGATTTAAAAGGAGTTGTTCAGGCTTTGCTCGACAAAATTCTACTTGACAAATTTCAATTTATTTATTATGATAGCCGTAGTCCTTTAACTGAAGAGACAATAGTTGTTGAAAAAGATGGCACTTACGTCGGCTTTCTTGGCAAAGTGAAGGCTGATTTGCTCAAAAAATTTTCAGTTGAAAGTGACGTTTATGTTTCTGAGCTAAGCATATCAGAATTGGTTCAGACTCAAAAGAAATTCAAGATGTATGTTCCACCGACAAAATTTCCATCAGTTCGAAGAGACCTTGCATTTATAGTTGCAAAAGATGTTTTGTTCGAAGCGATCGAGCGTCAGGTTGTGTTGGAGGGCGGACATCTTCTTAAAGGTGTGACGTTGTTCGATGTATTTGAGGGGAAGCCGTTGCCGGAGGGTAAGAAAAGTTTCGCTATCTCAGTGGAGTTGAATTCGGCGGAGAAAACTTTAACCGAAGATGAAGCAGCGAAAGTAATTGATCGGGTTGTCAAAGGCGTGAGCCAGGCGTTCGGCGCCGAGCTACGAAGTTCCAGCTAGCCAAACTTAAAGAGACAAGCCGCACTTGCAGGAAGAAGTCGAACAAGAAATAACCAGCGTCGAAAGTTCTCTCGAGGGAGCGCTGAAGCTATTGTGGGAGCGAGCGTATGCCGCCTCCACTGCGATCAATTCTCTCCGGGAAGAAAAGAATGCAGTCCAGCTAAAAGCGAACGACCTCGAAGCGCAACTGCTGCAAATGCAAAGCGAGTTGGCGAACAGGAACAACGAGGTGGCACAGTTGCGACGGGAACTCGATAGCATGCTCCTTTCGTCCGCGTCGAACGGACTCCTCGATAAGGAAGAACGCATAAAGCTTCAGGAAAAAGTGAAGGCCATTTTGGAAAGAATCAATTCTCATTTATGAACTATTACAGGTACGTGTATCGCTGACGTCTGGTAAATTTGTCCAACTTACATTTAGATAGCACATTGGAATTAAAAATGGACAGGAAAAGCGTGAGAGTGAAGATATTTGGGTCCGAGTACCCGCTTCGTGGTGAAAGTGAAGAATTTACGAAAAAAGTTGCCGGGTATGTCGACACCATGATCAATTCTATCCACGATAAAATTCCTGAACAACCTCCGTTGACTATTTCCGTCTTGGCCGCGCTCAATATTACTGAAGATCTGTTGAAGGAAAAGGACAAGAATCGGGAGATGATCAGTAATTTCGAGAATGAGATCGTCAAAATTTCCAATTACTTGGATACGAGCCTTCAAGGAAATGGATAATTCTTTGTGCATTTAACGTAGGAGGATCACTCAACTCTTTTTGTTGGGACAATTTTATCCGCATCGTCAGCCTTAGTCAAAAACATTAAAGAACCTGACAAGTTGTACCAATAGGGAGTTCGACTCATAATCGTCATATTACAGGCCTCAGCCTTTCTCTAGCAGAAGGGATTTTGCGACACGCCTTCGGGTTTCCCGCACAAACGGGATAGCAAACAGTGGAAGTAAGAAACGATTAGGCGAACACCCACCGTGTCGAAGAACGAGGTTCTTTAAACACTTGCCTATGGTAGCGATGCGGATTTTTATTTTTTATAGGTCTATCAATTCAATTTATTGAGAGGGATGCGGTATATGCAATTCTTTGTGATCATCCCGATGGTAGTCGTTCTCTGCGGCCTCGCATTTTACGTTGGTTGGTATCTCAACGCCCGATCCGGACAAAGCAAGATCTTGAGCGCAGAAGAGCGCGCAAAGAAAATTATCGCAGATGCGGAAAGAGAGGCGAACTCCGTCATGCGAGAAAAGCTTCTTGAGGTCAAGGACGAGTGGTATAAAAAGAAACAAGAATTTGATGCAGAATCGAACCAGAAACGAAATAAGATGCAATCGTATGAAAAGCAGCTCTCGTCGAGGGAAGAAAATATTGACCGAAAAGTGGAACTGCTGAACAAAAAAGAGCGCGAGTTGCATCAGGTCCAGCGCGAAAGCGACGAAAAAGGAAAATTGCTCGAGGGCCGTCAGCTAGAGCTGGATAAAATGATTGCCGAGGAAATCACCCGGCTGGAGCGCGCATCCGGGCTGTCACGAGAAGAGGCAAAGAAGATATTGATCGAAAGCCTCACAAATTCTGCTAAAACCGAGGCAGCGCAAACTCTGAAAGACTTACGCGACAAAGTCAGGGAAAACGCAAAGCAGGACGCTCAAAAAATAATCGTCCAGGCCATCCAGCGATCTGCGGCAGATCACGCAGTCGAAACGACGGTCAGCGTCCTGAATATTCAAAGCGATGAAATGAAGGGGAGGATCATTGGTCGCGAAGGACGGAACATTCGCGCGTTTGAGGCAGCAACAGGGGTAGATGTTATCGTAGATGATACCCCTGAAGCCGTTATTTTATCAGGTTTTGACGCTTTTCGAAGAGAAGTTGCTCGAATATCGCTTGAACGCCTTATTGCGGACGGACGAATCCATCCAGCCCGTATCGAAGAGGTTGTCGAAAAAGTCAAAGGAGAATTGGAGGAGGAGGTTTTGCGTTCGGGTGAGAATGCTCTCATCGAGGTCGGACTTCCCGGAGCGCATCAAGAAATCATACGACATATAGGTAGAATGAAATACCGTTCGAGCTACGGACAGAATCTTTTACAGCACAGCATTGAAGTTGCATATCTCTGTGGAATAATGGCTTCGGAGGTTGGCATCGACCCGAGCCTCGCCAAGAGAGCCGGGCTGTTGCACGATATTGGCAAGACTGTCGATCGGAGTATCGAAGGACCGCATGCTCTTCTGGGATACGAGCTGGCTAAAAAATACAATGAGCATCCGATAGTCATCAACGCGATCGGCTCGCACCATGAGGACATCCCCATGGAACATCCCATCGCGGCCTTGGTTCAGGCGGCCGATGCGATCAGCGGAGCGCGTCCCGGAGCACGAAGAGAATCGGTTGAAGGATACGTCAAGCGTTTGGAAAAACTTGAATCGATGGCTCAGTCGTTTCAAGGCGTCGCGAAAACGTATGCGATCCAGGCGGGGAGGGAAATTCGCGTCATCGTCGAGCATGACAAGGTTGACGATGCGATGGCGGATCAACTCGCGCACGACATTGCTCAGAAGATTCAGCAAGAAATGGAATACCCGGGTCAGATCAAGGTCATAGTCATTCGCGAGGTACGCTCAATTGCGTTTGCAAAATAATACCTTTCTTTTCCTTTCATGATACGGGTAGGCATTACCGGAGGCATGGCGAGCGGAAAGAGCGAAGTCTGCGAGAAGCTGCGATCCCTTGGCGTGTCCATCCTTTCAGCGGACCTCATTGCTCACCAACTCACCGACACAGACCCGAAGATGAGGAGAGCTATTACCCTTTTGTTCGGACCGCTCGCATATGATACGCCTACCGGTACGCTCAACCGCAGCTATGTTGGCCGCGTCGCCTTCGCCGATAAACGGAAATTGTCTTCGCTGAATAAAATCGTTCATCCTCAGGTGCTGCAAGCTATCGACACGGAAGTTGCGCGCCTTGAGGAGAAAAAAATTGCCGGATACGCAGCTATAGAAGCGGCGTTGCTGTTCGAGTCGGGTTTGAACCGCCAAGTTGATTATGTATTGACCGTCGTTGCGCAGACCGATTTGCAGATAGAGAGGGGAATGAACAGAGACAAACTTACCGAGGCGGAAGTCAGGGCAAGACTTTCACAACAACTTCCTGCTGAAGCGACGATGAACGAATCCGATTTTGTGCTGTATAACAACAGCACTCTCGACGCTCTTTACCAAAAGACAATTTTTTTTCATAGGTTATTTACCGGACTTAAACCACGACTCGCGAGGAAGCATGACAATCTTTGAGGATGAAGCGAAGTTATTTTTTAACACCTATAAAAGACTTCCCGTCGAGATCGACCACGGCGAAGGTTGTTATCTCATCGCAAAAGACGGAAAGAAATACCTTGATATGTTCTCCGGCCTCGCCGTTAACGCGCTCGGATACGGCCATCAAGGCGTGACCGATGCAATCAATGCACAGGCCCGTAAATATACGCACCTTTCCAATTTCTTTGCCCAACCGCCTCAGTTAGAACTGGCAGAACGTTTGCTCCGCCATTCGGGGTTTCAAAAGATCTTCTTTACGAATTCGGGAACGGAAGCTACCGAAGGAACGATCAAGCTTGCGCGCAAATGGGGATCGGCGAACGGACGCACTAACATCTTCGGTATGACGAACGGGTTCAGCGGAAGGTCTATGGGGTCGCTCTCCATTATGGATAAAGACAAGTATCGGGAGGGTTACGGCCCTTTTCTCGAAAACTGCGGGTTCATCACCTTCAACGACGTCAACGACCTCCGAGCAAAAGTGAATTCTTCCACGGCAGCCGTTTTTCTCGAGTTCATTCAGGGAGAGGGAGGGGTTGTCCCCGTCGAAAGAGCGTTTGTTGACGAACTGGAGGCGTTGCGAAAAAAGTTCGGTTTTCTCGTCGTGGCAGATGAAATTCAATCGGGCGTTATGCGTACCGGGAAATTCTTTGCCTACCAGCACTTCAATTTCCGGCCAGACATCGTAACGATTGCAAAGCCGATCGGCGGAGGCCTTCCCTTGGGCGCTATCCTCGGAGGTCCCGAGGTCGCCTGTGTCTGGTCCTATGGCGTTCATGGGACGACGTTCGGCGGGAATCCCGTCGCATGCGCGGCCGGCAAAGTCGTGATCGACACGGTCACAAGCGATGCCATGCAAAGACAGATCAACGATGTGTCCGCTTACCTTTTGTCGAAACTTCAGTCGCTCAAGGCCGAGCATTCGATCATAAAAGAAATTCGGGGAACCGGGTTTATGATCGGAGTGGACCTTTCAGTCGACAGCGCTCCGCTCGTCGATGAAATGTTGTCGAAAGGAGTGCTTGTCAACTCGACTGCTAAAACTGTCGTACGAATTTTGCCTCCTCTGATCGCGCAACAAAAGGAGATAGATACGCTCATCGCGGTATTCGAGGGAGCGCTCCGTACTGCTGGAGTCTGAAAATGAACCGGCCGCTCGAACCTTTTGATCCGGTCAATGTAAAGGCTTTGGCGTACTTAGAGAGAAAAGTGTCTGGGTAATTTTTGCACTAGTCAATGCTGGCGAGCCACTCAAGCGCTGGAAAAATGTTATAAATGAATTAAATATTATGATATTATTAATTCACCATTAATTAATCGCTTGACATTTTATTGCACCCGCTATATATTTGCAAAGCAAGAATCAAAGGCGGCTTCAACGGTGGTGCTTGCGCCATCAATAAATTACACATTTATCAACTTATCGGAGGTAATTTATGAAGAAGGTTCTAGTTCTCGCGGTTGCACTCGTGTTTGTATGCGGGCTTGCATCGGCTCAAGATGTTATGCCGGCGGCAAAGGCAGGGTCGAAATCATTGAATTTCACGTTTGGCGGTTTGGGGACTTTCAACCTGAATGCAGCTGGGCCAAGCGGGGGTGTTGGAATGTCGTATTTTTTGAATAGCGACGCAGCATTGAGAGTAGGTCTTCAAATCAGGTCCACAAGCTCGACGATACCCGCGAATCCGCCTACTGGGCAAACAGGAACCGACGGAAGTAAGTCTGCATTTACGCTGGGAATTGCGGGCGATTATCTTATGTACATGAACGCAGGACGCGTCCGGCCGTATTGGGGCGGCGGAGTTTTGTTAGCCCTTAATTCCAATGACGCCAAACCGGCAGTGATTGGCGGCGGTGGACAGAGCGAAGATAAGAACGATCAAGCAAACGGGCCTACCGGATTAACGTTTGGGCTTTCAGGAATCATGGGCGCCGAGTTCTTCATTTACAATGAGCTTAGCTTCTCCGCAGAGTATCAGTTGAACCTTATCAATATTAATTCTCCTGCGGATAATGTCTTGAGCAACGGCAATACATCAACGACCACCAAACAAACCAGCACGACCACGATCCTTGGTTTTAGTTCAGCTGGAGTAGCCATTCACATTTATTTTTAGTCGATAATTGTTTTTCGGTCGAAAGGCGACTCGCAACAACGCGAGCCGCCTTTTTTATTTCCATTTAAATTTGTATGTTACATTAGTATGGAGATAAAAACAGATTTTCTTGTTTTGGGAAGCGGCATTGCCGGATTGTTTTACGCTCTGAAGGTTGCCGAGTTTGGAACCGTTGCCGTCGTAACAAAGAAGCAAAAGGCCGAGTCCAACACGAATTATGCGCAAGGGGGAATTGCATCTGTCCTCTCATCCACCGACTCGTATGAATCCCACATCGCCGATACGTTGAATTCCGGCGCGCAGCTCTGTCATCGAGATGCAGTTGAGGTTCTGGTGAAGGAAGGCCCCGCGAGGGTAAAAGAATTGATGGAGATCGGCGTTGAATTTACCCGCAAGGGGGATCGCCTCGATCTCGGGAAAGAAGGGGGCCATTCACAGCATCGGATCGCCCATGCTGCTGATCTGACCGGGAAGGAAGTAGAACGAGCCCTCCTGGCGCGCGTTGCCGAGCATCCGAATATCGAAGTCTACGAAAACCACATCTCCATCGACCTCATCACCGAACACCATCTCTTCGAACACGCGAAGAATCATCATTCGGACATCCACTGCTGGGGCGCATATGTGCTCGACGTTGAAAAAAATGAAGTGAAGACCTTTCTAGCGCCCGTGACGATGTTGTCGACCGGCGGTGCTGGACATGTCTATCTTCACACGACGAACCCCACGATCGCAACGGGAGACGGGATCGCTATGGCATATCGCGCAGGTGCGCCGGTGGGGAACATGGAATTCATCCAATTTCATCCCACAACGCTATACAATTCGGGTTCTCCGTCTTTCCTGATCTCGGAGGCGGTGCGCGGGTTCGGCGCAATTCTGAGGACAGCGTCCGGTGAAGATTTTATGCAGAAATACGATAAACGGGGTTCTCTTGCAACCCGCGATATTGCCGCCAGGGCTATCGACAGCGAACTTAAGCGAAGCGGGGCCGAGTGTGTCTACCTCGACCTAACCCGCCTCGACGTCGAAGCCGCAAAAAATCATTTCCCGAATATCTACCAACGCTGTCTCGATTTCAGAATTGATTTTACGAAAGAGCCGATTCCGGTTGTTCCGGCCGCGCATTATGCGTGCGGAGGAGTTGCCACTGACCTCAACGGCCGCACATCTATTTCCGGGCTTTATGCTTGCGGGGAGGTGAGTATGACCGGCGTGCACGGTGCAAATCGTCTCGCGAGCAATTCGTTGCTCGAAGCAATTGTCTTTTCACATAGGGCTGCTGAAGACTTTGCGCATACGAAGGCAACGATGGCCGCAATTCCCTCCATCCCACCCTGGGACGATTCGGGAACGATCAACAGCGAAGAATGGGTCCTCATCTCACACGATCGCAAAGAGATCCAACAGGTGATGTGGGATTATGTCGGGATTGTTCGTTCGACCGCGAGACTGGAACGCGCGCAAAGACGCATCCAACTAATGCTCAATGAAGTGAGCGATTTTTATCAGAGGACGAAAGTCAGCGAAGGCCTCATCGAGTTGAGGAACTTGGCCTGCGTCGCGGATATTATAATTCGTTCAGCCTTGTCGCGGCACGAGAGCCGTGGGCTACATTATACAACCGATTACCCGTCGCGGGATGATGCACTATGGCTTAAGGATACGTTGATGACGTCGGAAAGGGAAAATGGATAACCTCACGCTTAAAAAGGATAAGCCCCGATGCGCATGCGGGATATTCGGAATTTTTGGCCATCCACAGGCGTCGCTGCTTACCTACTACGGGCTCCATGCGCTCCAACATCGGGGCCAGGAAGCGAGCGGTATCGTCACCTGCGAATTTGAAAAAGCAAAGGACCGTCATCATTTCAACATTGTCAAAGGGATGGGCCTTGTCACCGACGTCTTCCGCGATTATAGGACTGTGCAGGACCAACTGAAGGGAGAGTCGGCGATCGGCCATAATCGGTACTCGACAGCGGGGTCGGCGAACAACAAATCCAATATTCAACCCTTCATCGTCAACTATCGAAACGGCAACCTCGCGCTCGCACATAACGGCAACCTGACGAACTTCCGTTCACTCCGGAAAAAATTGCAGGATGAAGGGACGATTTTTCAAACAACCTCCGACAGCGAGATCGTCCTGCATTTGATCGCCCGGAGCAAAGAGAAAAAGCAGATCGACCAAATCCGCGACGCGCTCGAACAGATTGAAGGCGCGTTTTCTCTTTTAATTCTCACCGATACGTCGCTCGTCGTGGCGCGGGATGTTTTCGGTTTCCGCCCGCTCGCTCTCGGCATGAAAGATGGGCGGTACGTCGTCGCTTCGGAATCGTGTGCATTCGACATGATTGACGCGAAATATGTGCGGGATATTTCTCCCGGGGAAATTCTCGTTATAGACAAAGAATCCTCAAAAACGCGGAAGCCGCACTCGTTCTGGCTCTCTCGAAAGGGAGCGAGCCCTCATCATTGTATTTTTGAATACATCTATTTTTCGAGACCCGACAGTCAAATCTTCGGAGAGAGCGTCGATAAGGTGCGACGTAAATTAGGAAAGGCCCTG